>CAZRSD010000023.1:0-13717 GCA_964602645.1 uncultured Myxococcales bacterium | reverse complement strand
GCCGTTAACAGGTCGCTCGTCTCAGGCTCCCCCTGATCGATCGTAACCGCGGCGGTGAGTGGATTGAGTGAAAAATAAATAGCGGTGTTTTCTTCCTCACCTTTCACCGCCAATGACACAAATGATGCCTGAGAATAACCACCGGAGAAAAAATAAAGCGATACTTGTCCGGTTCGCGAAACTTCCGTCATGGTTTCAGTCCATGCGCCGTAGATCGTCGCATCGGCGGGTAACTCGAATTTTTCTTTGAGCGGCCCTTCTACATCCTTAAACGTCGGCAAAAATGCCCTTGCGGCTTCTTCCTCTTTATCACTACTGCGTTCTTGATAGTTCTTCATCAGATCTTCGTAGCCAAGCTCCGGCTTTATTTCGCCTGCGTCGCCAACCTTTTCTTCAACCCAATACTTATTGTTATCGAGGTCAAACACAATGCGGTGAGTTTTGCCGGTCATAGCGGCAAGCGCATACACCTCGTTGCTCAGGCCGGCAATCTTGGTGATTTCACCGCGCAAATCGAGTCCCACGACGGCACGTATGGCGGGTATCGCAAGCGCTACCATGCCGCCCAGCAATACCACCACCACCATGAGCTCAAGCAAACTAAAACCGTGCAGGTACACGGATTTTACATTGTCACGCGACCGTGATTTTACCGCCGAGACAATGCACCACACCACACCCAGTAGCAGCGCCGAGCCTAACCGAGATCTTCTAAGGCTTTTGGTGTGGTGTTTCATGCCATCCTAATTTTATTCTTCGCGCCAGTTGCCGACGGCGCTTTCGCCACCTTCACCAGTGGGGCCATCTGACCACACGTCAAAGTGTTTCGTGTTATGCGTTCCAGGGATAGCGTAGTTGTAATCGCGTCCCCATGGGTCTTTCGGAATTTCGTTCATGATGGCTTGGCCACGGGTCGGATTGACAAGCACGTCGAGGCCTTCACTTGCCGTCGGATAATTGCCGGTTTGCAATTTGTAGAGGTCGAGTGCTTTCGCAATTTCGAAAGATTGTTGGCGCGCAGCGTCGATCTTACCTTTTTCTAGCTGACCCATGAAATAGACCGTACCCAAACCCACGAAGATGGCGACTAAGGTCACCACCACCATGATTTCGACTAATGAGAAACCGCGCAGAGCCTTTCTCGCCAATTCAGTTTTTGTGCTCGACATTTTCCAATAACTCCTGTTACTTCACCAGCGTGGACATTTGCATGATGGGAACCATAACGGCACCAACAATTCCACCTATGGTTACTCCCATAAACAAAATCATCAAAGGCTCTAACAAGCTGGTGAGCATCGACACCCTCGTCTCAACGCGTGACTCGTAGGCCGAAGCAATGCGCGAGAGCATTTCTTCAAGCTGTCCCGATTTTTCCCCCACCGCTATCATATGCGTGACCATGGGCGGAAATCTACCACTGCGCTTTAAGGGGCCAGCGATATCTTCGCCTTCGCGAACAGCTTCACGCACGTCATCGATAGCTTTCTCAAGGGCATCGTTCGATACAACATTGCGAACAATTTGCAACGTAGTCAAAAGCGGAACGCCGCCCGAAAGCAATGTTGCAAGCGTCCGCGAAAACCGCGCGATCGAAACCATCTGCATAATGGGACCAAACACGGGCAGACGCAATTTGAGGCGGTCAAAACGCTCATGCCATTTGGGCACTTTGAGGAGGCGATAGACACCATAGGCGGCCAATGCAAGGAAAATAATGAGGAGCCACCAATAGCCTTTGAGAAGGGCGCTCATACCAATGAGCAGCCGCGTCATGAGCGACGGGTGCACGTTTGCACTCGCAAACATCGACGTGATTTTGGGCACTACCGTCGTCATCAAAATCACGACAACACTGATCGCAACCACCACCATCACTGCAGGATAGGTGAGTGCGCCGATAACTTTCGAGCGCAGCCGAGATTGGCCTTCGGTAAAATCAGCGAGGCGTTCAAGAACTAATTCGAGCGCACCTGAGCTTTCGCCAGCGCGCACCATGTTGACGTAGACGTTGCCAAACACTTTATGCTTCTGCATGGCATCAGCGAGGGAAAGCCCCTCGTTCACGTCGGCACGGACCTGCGAGAAGACGCGCTTGAGCGCTTGGTTGTCCACCTGCTCCACGAGCGCGCGCAATGACTCAAGCATAGGCACGCCTGACTGCAAGAGCGTCGCGAGCTGACGGGTTGCGAGCGCTATCGCTTCGACATTCACCCGCTCGAAGAGTTGCTTGAAGTTGATGTCTTTATTGAAGCCCGCTTTTGATCCACTGATGACACCACCCGCCGATTCGGAGATCTTTGTCACGAAGACGCCCGATGTTCGGAGTGATGCACGCAAAGCTTTAGGGCTGTCGGCTTCTTTCAGACCTTTTATTTGCTTGCCGTTTTTATCAATGCCGACGTATTGAAAAATTGCCATGGTCCCCGTCCTAAGCCGCGCTCAACGTATCCATAGCGACTTCGTCCTCGCGGGTAACACGCGTGACTTCAGCGACGGTGGTAACACCGGCTATAACCTTGAGTGCGCCGTCTTCGCGCAAGGTCTTCATGCCAAACTCGCGTGCTCTGCTCTTGATCGTCGAAGAATCTGCGTTGTTCATGATGGCAGCACGAATCTCGTCGTTGATGACCATCAATTCAAAGATACCCAAACGGCCGCGATAGCCGGTGAACTGGCAGGAATTGCAACCGCGACCTCGGTACAGCGTCTGCACGTCCTTAAGCGTCAAACCGATTTCACTGAGCTCTTCTTCATTGGCTTGATACGCTTCGCGGCATTCGGGGCAAATGGTTCGCACTAAGCGTTGCGCTAACACCGCAAGCAACGAACTTGCGACAAGAAACGGCTCAACCTGCATATCGACCAATCGCGTCACCGCACCGGGCGCATCGTTGGTGTGGATGGTGGAGAACACCAAGTGACCAGTGAGCGAAGCTTGAATGGCAATTTCGGCAGTTTCACGATCGCGAATTTCACCGACCATGATGACGTCGGGATCTTGGTGCAAAAAAGGCAAAGGTCAGATTGATTTTCGGATTGACTTGAACTTGACCCACCCCCTTAAGCTGATATTCAACCGGGTCTTCGATGGTGAGAATATTCAAATCGGGTCGATTGATCTTAGCCAGACATGCATAAAGCGTCGACGTCTTACCTGAACCGGTCGGACCAGTGACAAGCACAATGCCGTGGGCTGCGCGAATCAGTTGATCCATCTTCTTCAAATTGTACTGCGAAAAACCTATGTCGGCGAGATCGCGCATCGTTGAGCTGCGGTCCAAAAGACGCATGACGATACGTTCACCGTAGGTCGTGGGCACGCTCGATACCCGGATATCGAAGTCTTTGCCAGCAACCTTCAAACGAATACGACCGTCCTGCGGCAAGCGCTTCTCGGCGATGTTGAGACCGCCCATGATTTTGACGCGGCTGATAATGGAGTTTTGAAAACGCTTTGGCGGACGAATGATTTCATAGAGCACGCCGTCAACGCGAAAGCGCACCATAAGCTCGCGCTCATAAGGTTCAATGTGAATATCGCTCGCGCCATCTTTTACCGCTTGACTGAGCAAGGAATTCACCAAGCGAATGATCGGCGCTTCGTCGTCGCTCTCCATATCGAGCAGGTCAACAACTTCGTCTTCAAGACCGCCGCGCAAATCGCCCGCATCTTCGCCTTCAAGCTCGGCAACCGCCGTTTCTGCTTGGCGCATCGAACGGTCATAGGCGCTGTTGATAGCGGTGAGGATCGATTCAAACGACGTCGCCACCAGTTCAATGTCGCGATCGAACACGAGGCGCAGTTCTTCTTCACTCTCGATCATCAGTGGATTTGAACACGCCACCATGACTTTGCCGTTGTCATCGATGCCGATGGGCAACAAGCGATTTTGCTTCGCAAACAATATCGGAATGCCGTTTAAGAGTTCGTCGGGTATGGTGTCAACATCGATGGTTTCAACAAAACGGATACCGAGATGCACCGCTAAAGCTTGCGCCATTTGTTGACTGTTGAGAATCTTCTTTTCCGACAAAATCTCGACTAAGCCCTGTTTCCTCTCGCGCACCTCGGCCTCGACTGTTTCGAGCACGTCTTTAGAAAGGGAAAAAAGCTCGCTCGTAATGCGAGCAAGCGAGGCACCTTTAAGGTCTTCGCGCATTCTTATCGGCGAAATTTTTTTGGTCGCGTCAGCCATCCTCTATTAAAACCCCCTTCGGGACCTCCATGTTGCGCCACACAAGAACAGTTTGGTTACGCGATTTTTCTAGCCTGGCAAGGGCTCGCGTACTTGTGAAACCCTCCCGAGCCAAAAAGACCTGTTAAGGATTCGCACCCACGTCGCCACCGGGCGCAGGCCCACTAAAAGCCTCGCCCGAATCGAATTCATCAAGAATGATATCGTCTTCCGAATAGGTCGGACGATCTTCGAGATATACCGTCCCATCAGAACCAGTCGGAACATTAGAGCTCGACTCTGGTTCATTTGCCGGCACCATGGTGCCTTCTTTCGGTTTGATGATGGTTTCATCACCAGCACCCGCGCCACCATTTTCCGCCTTGTTCATTTCTGCATCGACGTGCAAGAGCATCGACGACAGCGGACCTGCCTTTTTATCGTAGTCAATAAATTTATTGTACGTCTTAATCTTGCCGCCGTAATACATCTGCGCAAACTCTTCGCGCTCTTTGAGCTTACGATCGACGATCTTCTTGTAATCATCGTCGGTGCGAATCACGTATGGCGTGATGATGAGCAGGAGGTTCTTGCGATCGTTCTTCGTATTACGATTCTTAAAGAGCCAGCCCAGGATAGGAATATCGCCGAGCAAGGGCACTTTATTATCGCTTATCGTCGATACGTGGCTGATAAGCCCGCCGATCACACCGGTTTGTTGATCTTTAAGCACCAACTGGGTCTTCGCACTCTTGGTACGAATACGGTATTGGCTTTGATTGAGGATGTTTTCTTTGCCACCGAGTTCATTTACTTCCTGTTGAATATCCAAACGAACATTGTCGTCGGCACCAACATGAGGGGTAATCTTAAAGGTGAGCTTCACATCCTCATAGGCGACGTTTTGAAGCGGTACGCCGAGTGCGGCACCGATACCGCCTGAGCCTGCCATCGACGTGCCACGCACGACGGGAACCTTTTCACCTACCGACATTTCTGCTTCTTGGTTATCGGTCGTCAAAAGATACGGCGTGGAGAGAACATCGACTTGGGTGTTCTTGCTAATCGCCTGCAGCACGGCGCCGAAGCTTGGGATTTCCGTACCCGCAATGGGTTTACCTGAGATTC
This sequence comes from uncultured Myxococcales bacterium, assembly GCA_964602645.1. Lineage (GTDB taxonomy): Bacteria > Myxococcota > UBA727 > UBA727 > JABDBI01. Next base: position 8,411 of record CAZRSD010000023.1, on the reverse strand, counting down.
CTACGACGCCACCGGTGAGAAAGTTGCTAAGCACCGCGAGCGCGCCCATGCCATGCGTACCCATGCCGGTTATGTTCGTGCCGGTTGCACCTTTGGCTATCGTCGCTTGAACGCCTTCGGCAATTTTTGCACCGCCAGGATTGCCGATGACACCAAGGTTACCGCCAATCCAATTTGGATCGAGGCCGCCGAACAAATTGATACCGAAGTCATTATCGTCGTTAACTTGAATATCGAGAATGACCGCTTCAACGTAGACTTGTTCTTTTCTTACGTCGAGACTGTTGATAGTGGTCAAGAGCGAACGATAATCAGCTGGCGACGCCACTGTTACAAGGGTATTGGTGTTTTCATGCGCGGTGATTTTAACTTCGCCTTCAAAGAGCTCACTCGTGCCCTCGTCTCGTCGTCGACCACTACTGCCGTAACGACCAGACTTACCTTGTGAGACCACATTCGATAAGGTCTCGGCGATCTTCTTCGCATCAGCAAAGCGCAGTTTCTTAACGTGAATCTTGCCCTTGTTGCTTTGGTCAGCAGCAGGTTGATCGATGAGCGCAACAACATCTTTAAGTTTATCCACCGCGTCTTTGTCGGCGATGACGATAAGATTGTTGGTGCGTTCATCGGCGATGATCTTGTCGATCTCGATACTCGATCTGTTTTCAGCGGGGCCCCGGCGAGAACGCGAAGATCGGGCGCCAGCGGCCACATCAAACAATTCGCGCAGTTGTTTTTCTACCATTTTCGCGTCGGCATTCACGAGCGTGACGATGTGAATCTTGTTGTTGGCATCTTCGATGTCGACTTGACCAAAGATGGCGCTGATTCGACGAATATTGCTGTTGCTATCGATGACAATAACGAATTGATCGCTGATGGCATCAACCATACCGTCTTTCGAAATCAACAAACGAGCAACGTTCTTTAGCGAATCTTGCGATGCATGTTGTGCCTTATAGAAGAACGTGCCGATTTCTTCGTTGCTACGCGCTTGTTTGCCGTCGAAATACATCGGGGTCGAATAGCTCTTTGACTCGTTACGTTTGACGACGGTCCAAGTCTTGCCTTGCTCGATGAGCGCGAGGCCCTTCGACGATAGCGATGCCATCAACACATCCCACGCATCTTTCGGGGCAAGCGGCGATTTACCGATGATAGTCATCTTTAGATTCTTGCCGATCGAGTCATTAACCACGATGGTCTTACATAAGAGGTCGCTTACCTGACGAAGAATGTTGATAAGCTCTTCTTCTTCAAAATTCCAAATGAACTGTCCCTTGGCGGGAACACAGGTTTGCGGCACAACTTTCGCGATGTCAGCTTCGTTGGCAGGGTTTTGTTTGCCACGATTTGGCGTAGCGCGCGACGGCATACGCTCATTGAAACGAGGTGGTTGGCCTGGGGCGCCGTTTATACGACGCTGAGGCGCCGCACCCATTGCCGGTGGCGGCATCGTATCGTCGTCTGAAAATGATGGTGGCGGCGAAAAACCCTGCGGTGGCATACGCGAAGGCGGCATACTTCCCGCATCTTGTGGTTTTACCAACGGTGGCACTGGCGGCATCGCCATCCTATCGCCATTCATGCCTGGCGGTTGCATGCCCGGAGGCATTCCTTGCATCGGTGGCATAACTGGGGGCGGGCCACCAACGCTATCACCACCTGCCTTCGGTGGTGGTGGCATCATCTTGTCCATCGGAGGCGCTACGTCGAGCGGAATACTTGGTCCAACACTCTGGGCCCCAGCCCACGACAAAGTACAGCGCAATGTCACAACGCCGATTACAACGACAAGGGAGGCAAACACGCCTTTCTTATTTTTCCAAACTTGCATGGTGACTCTTCACCTTCGTTTCGCCATGGTTCAAGGAACCACAGAGTAATCCAACGTTACCGACTTTTCTTCTCGCTTTAAATCGATGGTAAATTGAGGGGCCGTCTTAAGCTTGCCGAATAACTGCAGAGCCTTTTCCGGGCTGTTCAACTCATAGCCATTTATCCTCGTTAGAACATCATTCTTCTCAATGCCAATTTTTTCAAAAAGTGATCCTTCTTTCAAATAGACAAGCTTGAATCCAATAAAATTGCCGGCGGCGTCCTTTTCAGGAACTGCTCGCGCCTCGGTCATGAGTCGCGCAACATTTGAAAGCGCCTTGTCGAATTCGTCTTGATCAATCTCGTAGGAAGTTGCTCCTACCTTTCTCACGCCTTCACCGTCGACGGGTTCGAACTTGTCGATGTACTGACGGATAGGCCTTCTATCATCAGGCAAAAGAGAAAGATACTCATATTTCTTATCGCGAAGATTAAAAATGTATACCCGAAACTCTTCGATTCGCTTGAGGACCGCGATGCCACCGATGTCATTACATGCGCGCTCAGGTTCCCATTTCTTCTCGGTCAACACTGTTTCGATCTGCATCGGATCGTATTTCTTCTCATATGCGTCGCATTCACCAAGCGAATGGACCGACGACAAACCTATCGACGTATTCATGATCACGGCGCGTGAGTCATACGGATCGATGAAGACCATGGTGCTGACCAATTTAATTGGCAGCATTGACGGCAGCGCGTCTTGCCATCGCCCAGGATCGACTTCGGCAACTTCTTCAAGATCCGTAAATGCAATTTGTTCGCGTCGAGCACCGAAGAGATTACGATCGTTGACTAAGGCAAAGTTTTTTGGTTGAGCGACTTCTTCCGGTTCTGCGAAAAGACGAGCTGATGGTTTTTCCGGTATCGATTTTGAAAGCCAGTATCCAGCTAGCGTAGTGAACGTCTTAGCCGCAATCACCGCAACGATGCCCAAAAACACCAGATGCAGAACCCAAAAATGTCGGCGAAAAAGCCAATTCACTACGTCACTCCATCAGAGAGCCTAAACCAAACCATCCCCAGTCAAAACATCCAAAAAGTCGGATTATGTCCGCTACCTATACAACTTGGCTGAAAAGTAAAATGCTATCAGCCCAACCATAAAATAAAAACCCACCGCACAACAATAACGCACTTTCTCTTCGGATAACAAAAGAGCGCACTTTGCATCCCTGGCATTACCTGCCGAGCACGATGCTATTGCGCGCAGCGCTCGACCGAATATGTACCGCGCATGAGCGCATACGAAATAGACACATCACAAACTGGCCCACATCACGATTTATTAAAAGTGGTTCGCCGATATAAAATCACCGATTATCGACGACCCATCCCGCATGCACAAACACTTGCGCTTGAACAGGTCATACAGTTCACGGCGAGACGCGATCGTCCGCTCATCATCGATTCAGGATGTGGCACCGGCCACAGCACGAAGAATCTTGCGCAACAATTTCCTGATCACGTTGTCATCGGCATCGACAAGTCTGCTCATCGCCTTGCGCGCGCTCCAGACTTTGGGATGCTCGATAATGCATTGCTCGTGCGCGCCGATCTTTGCGACCTGTGGCGTCTCCTTGAGCAACAGAAGCTTAGAATGAGTCGTCACTACGTACTCCACCCAAATCCATGGCCCAAGATTGGTCACTTGAAGCGACGGTTTCATGCGCATCCGGTTTTCAAAACCATGGTGCGCCTTGCTCCCTATCTCGAGGTACGCACCAACTGGCGTATCTACGCTGATGAATTGATGATGGCCCTTACTGAACTTGGCCAAAGGCCAGAGCTTGTCAGCATGACCGACACGGCGCCAATAACGCTTTTTGAAAAAAAATATCTCGCACACGGGAGTGAGATATTTATTGTTAAAAATAATTTAACCTAAGGCATCTACTGATACATCCGCTCAATCTCTGATTGATATTTTTGATTCACGAATTTTCGCTTTACCTTCATCGTCGGGGTAAGTTCACCGCTCTCGATGGAAAACTCGTTAGGCAAAAGATGAAATCGCTTTATCTGCTCAACGGGAGCAAGCTTGCTGTTGATCCTTTCAAGCTCAGCCTGAATCTCTTGATGAATCGCTTTTTCTTTAATGAGCCCATCGAGGTGCTCTGAGGCTTTGCCCAGTTCGTTTGCTTTCTTTTTGATGTCGTGAATATTCGGCGACAACAGCGCACAAAGATATTTGCGACTGTCACCAATCACAACAGCAGATTGCACAAACGGCAATTGCTTGAGCAAGGATTCCAAATTTTGCGGAGAAATGTTTTTGCCACCCGCCGTAATCAAAAGATCTTTCTTGCGATCGGTAATGCGCAAGAAGCTGTCCTTATCGAGTTCACCGATGTCACCGGTGAGCAGCCATTCGCCCTTGAGCACTTCGTTGGTTGCAGCCTTATCCTTATAATAGCCAAGGAATACATGGGGGCCTTTGATGAGGATTTCGCCGTCTTCAGCAATTTTTATTTCGGTGCCCGCAAGAGGACGACCTACAGCGCCAATCTTGCATTGACCAGGAAGATTGTATGAAGCGGGGCCTGCGTTTTCTGATTGGCCGTAAACTTCGTAGATAGGAATGTCTAAGCCATAGAAGAAGGCGAGGATGTCTTTCGATATGGGCGCAGCGCCACAGACGCAAATGCGCAGTTTGCCAAAGCCCAATTTCTTTTTGAGCTCAAAAAAGATTTTGCGTGCACCGAATTGATATTGGGCGCTCGTCCAAAAACTCGGCATGCGCCCCACGTTGCGCGCGCGATAGTAATTTTTGCAGACAGTTGAAAAGTGGCCAATCACTGACTTAGTGAACCCACTCTTCTCATTCAAGCCCGCCTTCACCGCGTCATAGAATTTCTCGAAAACACGTGGCACACCGAAAAATACCGTAGGCTCCACGTCCTGAATGGTTTCACGCAGCACCTCAAACGACGGTGCGAAGTATTGTTGAATGCCCGAATCGAGTGGCGCATAGAGCGTAAACATTTGCTCCGCAACGTGCGCGAGCGGCAAATACGAAACAGCACGATCGTGCGGACCACATCGCCATGCTTGCACGGCAGTGCGAACGGTCCACGCAAGAGTTCGATGCGAGAGCATCACCGATTTTGGATTGCCCGTCGTTCCCGACGTATAGATCATGGTCGCACATGCATCTGCGTCAACCGAATTGAAGCGCTGATCAACTTCCGCATCGCCAATGCTCTGGCCCATCGCCATAAATTCTGCAAAGCCGACAATGCCAGCGTCATTAGTCTTCTCATTCGACATCAAAACTATGAGCTTGACCTTCTTGAGCGACGGGCGAATGTCACGAACCTGTTTCTGATAGCGCTCAAAGTTCTCAACAACCAAAACTTCGGCATCGGAATGATCGACGACGTAGTTGACTTCTTCCTTTGAACTTGCGGTATACACGCCGACAGAAACACCACCCACATATTGTGTGCCGATCGCCGCTATAACCCATTCCAATTGGTTGAAGCCAAGCACGGCAACTTTGCCCTCGGGCTCGAAGCCAATTGACATGAGCGATTTACCAAACTGACGCACTTGTTCGTGGTATTCATGCCACGTAATCGGATCCCATGTATCGTTGACCATCGTGAAATAGGCATTTTCGTCTTTTTGATGAATGGCCCGCTGTCGTAGTCGATCGATACAAATATCGCGTTTGGTCATGATGGTAACCTATCCCTGTGAAGGTCTAACTAACACGTGGTCCCGTGCCGATTGGCCACCAAAATTTCCTATGCTAAAACACATTCCCCGCGACAAGATAGAATTTGGGGCTGAAATTCTCGGACGGACTGACCCCAAGATCAGCTCTTATAATGAAGGTTTTATTCCAATGAAGACGCAAAGCGCCGCCAAAACCCGAGTAGATTTTTCCGATTTCCTTCGTGAAACTCTTGAAGTCTGAAGCCGTCACAGCAATATCGCCAAATGCAGCGGGCACGAAGTCGAAGCTTTGACTAAAAAGATTGAATGAGAACAAGCGGAAGCGCAGTTCAAGCTGCTCGATACCCTTCAAGCGACCGACGTGAAGCTGTTCACGAATTCCGCGCCCGATGTATTGTCCGCCGATCGCATTAAAATCGCTGAGCGACTGACTACCACCGATGCGCGACATAGCGTCGTAAGGCAAATCGCCGATGATCATATCGGCGATGGTTTGCGAGGCAAAGACAACGCGATGTTCGTCGTCAAACGGCACATAAAAGCGCGCTGCGAGATTAACACCAAAGTAAGGCCACGCACTGCCAATGATCTTCGACCCGCCGCGCACGGTACCTTCAAACCAATAGCCTTGGGTTGGCGCTGGTTCGTGATCGCGCTTGTCGAGCATGAGGCCAATTTCGGCGGTACTCAAATAGCCTTCGGTTGTTTTGTCTTTGAAATCTCTTTCGTAGAGCGAGCCTCGGTAAGGCCCTTTGTTTTTGAAATCGCCCTCAATGTAATAGCGCCCCCGATAACTTGCGATGAACTCAAGTTTAGCCTGGTCTTTCCACAAGAGCCAGCGCGAAAACACGTCGCCAAAAAACGACATGAAGCGATTCTTGTAATAGCGACGAACATAGGTCTCGTTATCGTCGCCAACCAAGCCACGATTCGTCGCGTCGATGTTGGCGCGGTTCATGTCACAGTCAACCGCGGAGCCCTGACCACAATAATTTTGCTCAAGCGTTGAAAAGAAGCCTACTCGCGTCGTCAAACGCAGCGGCAAACCAAAAGCTTTGACTTGGTCGAATTGCAGCGAGTGCGAATGCATGCCCTTGGTGCTCAAATAGATTTTGAGGCCCAATGCCATTTTGTACGGCTTGTAATCTTCCTGGTCGACGTACATGCTCCCCACAAGGCCAGAACCAAAACCGCTGTCAGGACCAAAGCCGAGTGCTGGTACGCCGGAAAATCGAATTTTAGTTGCGCCATCGGCGGTGGCCAATCCTGAAGTGGCAAGCATGAGCACTATTATTTGCATGCACGCCGCAATACTAATTTTCATTGGTGCACTAAGCCCCTTTGCTGAACAACTGCTCAATTTCTCGTTTCAGCGTTACCATCATTTCTTCAAGCTTTGATCGTTTCATCGAAAGCGATTGACGATCTGTTGCTTGGTCCCACAGTTCCAAGTAGAATTTTATCTTAGGCTCAGTTCCACTTGGCCGGACAATAATTCTTCCACTATTCTCAATTTCAAAAATCACGACGTCAGAACACAAGCCTTGATAGCAACCACGTTCTTGTTCGTCGCTCAAATCATACCTCACACACTCCGATTTACTCAGCAACTGCGCAACAAAACCTGGTTCGATCGTTCGCACTTTCTGCATGACTTTCTTCATGTTCGTCGGTGAGCCTGCACCATCGAAGCGCCAAGAAAAAGACGTATTAACAAACAAACCGAATTTCAGATAGAGCTCGTCCAATAGCTGCCAAATTGATTTACCAATGCTGTTTAGATAGCTCATGATTTCCATGAAACGCACGCCAGCATGAATTCCATCCTTATCTAAGACGACGCGTCCGATCAAGAAACCAATTGCTTCTTCATACGCAAAAATAAATTGGGCATCGCTCTCCGATTCTTTTTTGATTGCGGATTGGACAATATTGCTAAATCCCGTGAGCGCGTCGACATAGTGCGCATTCATCTGAGCGCACATGACCTTGAGCATGCGCGACGAGACGATGGAGCTTGCGCACAACGGTTTGCGTAGCGACGACTTGGCCTTAAGCAAAGCAAAATAGCCAAAGATTATTCCTATTTCGTTACCGGATAATTTCTGCATGACAGAATTTTCATCGGGGCATGACACTTGCAGTCGATCAGCGTCGGGATCGTTTGCAAGAACCATGTCACAATGTTCAACTTCTCCCAATCGATGTGCCAAATCGAGCGTGTGAGCCTCTTCCGGATTCGGAAACGCAACCGTCTTAAAATCACCGTCGGGCTCTGCTTGTTCGGGCACCACCGTAACATTTACAAACCCCTCTTGTGAAAGCGCTCTCATGAAGAGGTTTTTGCCAACGCCATGCAGCGGTGTGTAAACAATTTTGCAATCTCGACGGAAATTCTCATGCGCAAGAAATTGTGTTGATCGGATTTCCCGTAAATATGATTCGCAAATTTCATCTCCGATGTACTGCAGGCGCGCATCACCAAGATCACGCCCTTGTTGACGATGAAATTCTAGACGGATGAGCGCTTCAGTCATGCGCTCCTCAATTTGTTTCAAGAAGCAACCATGGGCCTGCGCACTCGTTGGACCAAATACCTTGATGCCGTTGTCCCATGGTGGATTATGGCTCGCTGTCACCATGATGCCAGCCGCCGCATTCAGATTTCTCGTCGCAAATGCACCGAGTGGCGTGGGGCAAGCGTGGCGAAAGAGATGCACCAGAAAACCCATCGCGCGTAACACCAACGAAATTTCGCCGGCAAAGTCCTTGCTGTTATGACGAGCGTCAAAGCCAATAACAACACTCCGATGAGAACCTCCCTCATTCAGCAGCTCAATGCCTATGGCATA
>CAZRSD010000022.1:8561-13722 GCA_964602645.1 uncultured Myxococcales bacterium | reverse complement strand
CGGACATCTATGTTGTCACAAGCATATGGATTTATATATGGCAATGTTTATGGATAATGATATGGTATCTTTATGACGACACCAACATTTGAATGGGATGAAACCAAGAATCAGGCCAATATCAAAAAGCACGGTGTCTCATTTTTCGAAGCGCAACGAGCGTTTTTAGACCGAAATCGTGTGATCGCAGAGGACGTTGAGCACAGCAAGACAGAGCAAAGATATTTTTGTTTTGGGAAAATTGACGACGCAATAATGACTGTTCGTTTTACGTATCGTGGTCAACGAGTAAGAATCATCGGTGCGGGGTACTGGCGAGAAGGAAGGAGGACTTATGAAAAAGAACAAAATTAGGTATACCGACGAACCAATTGGCGAAATTAAGATAATACCTGACTTTCTTCCCAGCCCAGATGAGCTGGTGCTTAAAGAAGAGACGGTAAAAGTGACGCTATTTCTAACGAGAAACAGCGTTGAGTTCTTTAAGGAAGAAGCCGAACAGCAACATGTTCAGTATCAAAAAATGATTCGCACGCTTCTTGATCTCTACGCCCAGAATTGCAGCAAACGACCCAAAAAACCTAAAGCGGCGTAGTGCTTTCTTGTGCTGTCGGTTGGGCGCCGGATGACGTCGTGAATCCTAGTCTGCCGCTGCGAACTCAGGCTTTGGGCTTAGGCTTTTTTTTTGTGTTGCCTTCGCGAATTCGGTGCGGAAAATCGAGGATTTCGTGGCTTCGATCTCGTGGAGGAGGCCGCGCATTTTGGGTTCGGCGCGTTCCATGAAGCGAGCGGCTAGGTGCAGGCGTTCTTTTTGTAGCTTTGCATCTTTTACCTTGAGCGCTTGTTTTACAAGCACGCGGGCCATCCACAGTTTTGCGGTGATGATGGTGAAGCGTTCAGCATTGAGTAAGCCGAAGGAGAAATCCTGTTTGGGGTCCCATGATTGGAGGAAAGCACCCTTCCAATCGGCGAGTGGGCGTTCCTTGAGGCCGCCGAATTTGTCGACGACCATGCGCGTCAAGATCGACTGCATGGTTGAGTAGTAGAGCGACTTTAGGCGTGCGAGCGTGCGCTCTTCGGGTGTCTTTTCGCTTAGGGTTTGCACTTTTGCCGACGCCATCTTCGAAAAGAATTTGGCGGGATTACGCATGGCGTGTTGCAGGTGATCTTTGAGCACCATCAGCGATTGGATTTGGCTTGTGCCTTCATAAACCGGCAAGATCAGTGAATCACGCATCAGTTTCTCAGCGTGATATTCCTTCATATAGCCCACACCGCCCATGATCTGCATGTTCATGCGCGCAAAGCGCACGGCGTTTTCTGACGCCACGTATTTGACGAGTGGCGTCGCAAGACGAGCAGCCCATTTATGCATCTTGTGTTCTTCTTCACGCGCCTTGCGAAGCTCGCCATTGCGAGGATTTTCGATGCGCAAATTCGCCTTCAAGCGATTCGACATCTCTTCGTGAAACGCCGCGTTGTAGGCGAGTGCACGCAGCGCCTTGTTTTCCACTTCCATTTCGTCGAGATAGTCGGCGATCAATTCGTGATCTTTGATCTTCTTACCCATGGTGACACGATCGTTTGCGAACTCTTTCGCTTGGCGCAGCGCCTTTTCGCACAGGCCGATGCCTTCGAAGCCCACCAAGAGTCGCGCATCGTTCATGACCAGCGCCATGTGTCTAAAGCCGTGGCCTCGCTGGCCCACCAGTTCAGCGCGCGTGTTGTCGTAGTTGAGCGTCACAGTTACCGATGAGTGCTGGCCCATCTTCTTTTCTTGGCCACCGATCTCGAAGTTGCGCACGATCTTGCCGTCTTTTTCGATATGCGCCGGCACGTAGAAGAGCGAGAGGCCCTTCATGCCCGGATGGGTTTTTCTGCTCTCAGAGCGAGCAAGCACAAGGTGATGTTCACCGTGACCGCACGTGATCCAAATCTTTTGGCCAGTGAGATAGTAGTAGCCATCCTTCTCGCGCTTGGCGACCGTGCGGATTTCGCCAAGATCAGACCCGGCCTGTGGCTCGGTCAAGCACATGGCGCCGCAGGTGTTGCCAAGGCAGAGATCGCGCATTTGTTGATCGAAACGCGTGCTGATAAGCTTTTTCTTCTCGGCTTTGAAATTGCCTTCTTCGAGGGCAAAAAACTGAAACGCAAGACCTATCCCTGAGAAGAACCCGTAATAGGTCATGAGCGATACGTCGGCACGCGCACACATCTCGGCGACCACGTTGCTCACTATCCACGGCATATTAAAGCCGCCCACATGGCGTGAAAATGGTAGTGCCATGGCACCCATATCTGCAAGGCCCTTGATAAAACTGCGCATCACCGGCGCGTCGATCATTTCGCCATCGATCAATGTCGGATGTTGCTCGTCGAGCATTGGGGTCTTCGGATCGATCTGTTCCGCAATGTACTCGCCAAGTGAACGCAAAAATTCGTTGTAGAGCGTTAGGCCTTCGCTTGGATTGCGCGGCCCATCGGGATCGCTTGGGTCGGTTTCGACCAGGGGGAAGAGGAGATCCCAGTCTTGATGTTCAAGGTTGAACCTGAGGTCGTCATTGTCGAGAAAGAAATTCCTAGCCATCAATCACCTCTCAATTTTCTCACGGCATAAAAACACAAAGCCCGCGACAATAAAACAGTGCAGAGAGGTTATTTAATCGTCGAGAACATTCATACGCTAAAGAACTCGATGATCTGTTGTCGACGCATATCGGCATCATGCATGCCAAGGCGAATGAGTTCTTGCGCAAACTCGTGATCGAAGAGGAGATAGCTCAAGAGATCACTCGCCTGCCCCACGCCAATGTCGCCGAGGCGATGGAGGAGCGGTCCCACGAGAGAGCCGGCGCGCGCTGCGATCGATCCGCGTTGCAGATGGCGGCTTGCGATTTCGGCAATGTCAATGCTTGGGCGCACCTCGAGCGTGTCGATTTCTCGATACGGCGCACCGCGCGTTTTAAACATTAGATCGTTAAAGAGCGCCGTGAATTTATCGCCAAACTCGCGATGACCTTCAAGCAAGAGAGCATTATAGCGACGCAAACGCTTCAGATCATATTCGGTCTTATCGACGAGCAGCGCGTTCAAGACTTTGCCCAAGAGATACGCTGCCGAAGGAAAGGTATCGATGCGCTGCGTCGCGGGCTTTTCTTGATGCCAATCACTCATCTCTTCGCTCTTAAGACCAACGACAAAGAGACGATCAGCGCCGAGCCTGAGCGCCGGCGAAATTGGCGTGTTGAGCTTGATGCTACCGTCGCTATAAATTTCACCGTTGATCGACACCGCCGGAAACACCCAAGGGATAGCGGCGGACGCAAGCGCATGATTAGGACCGATCTCGACAGCATGCGCCTCGATCTGCGGATCGGTGCTCCATGCTGGCAGGCCCCCGCCCTCGCGCTCAACGAACACATGGGTGCGGCCCGAGCGAATATGGGTTGCATTGATCGCGATCGCTTTGAAAAAACCCTCTTCGAGATTGCGCCGCAATTGTCGCCACGGAATATTGTTGCGCACTAAATTTTCCATGGGCGATGTGTTGAAGAGGCCACCAAGACGGCCCGGCCCAACCAGATCATCGAGCTCGCCACGGCCACGCGAGCCGATCAAAAAGCGCGGGAGATTTAACAGCTCCTTCATGCCAAGTTGATACACGCGATCGATCTGCAAACCTTGCCAAAGATTGACGAGGCCCTTGCCCTGACTTTCGGGCTGATGACTGGTGGCTGCGAGATAGCAGCAATTGATCGCGCCCACCGACGTGCCGCACATGATCTCAAAGCGCACGTGGGGGCGAATGCGGGCGGGCAGCTCGTCGCGGATGTAGCGCAGCACGCCCGCTTCGTAGGCACCGCGAGCGCCGCCGCCAGAGAGAACCAAAGCTGTAACGGGCGCTTTTTTGTACCAGCGCATAACATCATCCTGTGCTCTACCACCTCAGGTAAGCTTACAATTTCGCGACGACAAGTGCGAGGCAGCAATGAGGTTTATCGATCTTTGGTCAAATAGCTTTGCTGTATGGTGAGAAAATTCTTGCCCATCGCTGTCGCCAACACCTGATCGCAGGCTCGCAAAAATGCGTCATCGTTTTCTTGATACGCCTCTTCAAACATGCGCGCGGCGTCGATGATTTCTTTGTCTGAGGTCTTCATCGACGCAACGTAGAATTGATTGCGCAGCAAGGTGCACTGAATAATCTTGGCCGATTTTGCCTGGCCATACATGATGGTGCGCAGTTCTTGTTCCTTTTCCATGCGCTCAAGAAACGCATGCGCAGGCTCAACGCCTTGTACTTTACTGCCTTGCGAAAAATAGGCACGCCCAGCATCATGTACCGACGCACAAGCGCTCCACAACAACAAGGGTAACAACAGAATAAATTTTTGAGCCATGTCGGTCTCCGCCATCACTGGCTTAAATTGAAACCCAGCTTGATTCATACATCAGATGAATAAAGCGTGAATCTGCTGATGGATTTTTTGATCGACCTATCAACCACACCGTTCCAGAAAAAATAGCGGTAATACCGGCTGCCGTCCACACGGCGAGGCCTTTTGCGTAACAGGATTGATCATTGCTTTTGCCGCACGACGCCATGAGTTCGGCGCCGAGATAAAACAAGAAGAACGCTGACCACGCCGAGATTTCCGCGATCTTTTCTGTGGCAGCGCGAAACTGCGCGCGACCCTTGAGCACTTTGTCAAATTTGCGGCCCTGAGCCGTCGTGGCCTTGCGACTCAAGCTCAAGAGTTCGAGATTGGCCACCGGCGAAACCGTACCGCTTTCACCAACCCCGGGTTTGCAGAGCACAACGGAAAAATCGCCCTCGTTTAAGCGATGAAAGCCGCATGCCGACGACAAGCGCATCGTTCGCGAACGAATTGGGGGATCGAGATGGGCAGTGGAACCGGGTTTAATGACGGCGACTTCATTATATGAGCCTTCGCGCACGAGCTGTGGTCCGTAGCCGGTAAAGCTCACGCGCATTTTGTCGGCTTTGGCAGCGCTGATAATTTGATCGGTGAGCTCCTTAGTTTTCGCGCTTGCAGTCGCCATGCCGTTACGAAATTCCGCATGCTGCTCTAAGACGCCTTTGAGCTTGCTGCCAATGTTGCTAGCCTCGAGCGCCACGCGTTCGAAGGTGAGATCTTCG
>CAZRSD010000022.1:0-8551 GCA_964602645.1 uncultured Myxococcales bacterium | reverse complement strand
TGCCGTAAACCTTGGCAAGCTCGTCGATCAAGGGCTTCATACGATCCTTATATTCATCTTCGAAGTGGCTTCCCAAGGCGGAGATAAAGATCGACGCATTTTTCGACGCATCGTCGGCAAGCGCCGCCGGTGAAAAATTATCCGGCGCTGAAATCAGTGAATGATAGATGCTGATCTCGTAGATCATGTAGGCCAAGCGATTGGCTATGGCCATCGGCCGTAAGTCGGCCTCGGCCATGCGCACGAGGGCATTGATGTAGATATTCTGCATCGTCAAGAAACGCACGCTGCGAAACACGCCATCGGCGGCACGGGCGATGTCGGCCTTTGACGCCTTGGTTTGCTCAAGGCAGCGATACATCAACGCATAGATGAACGGCGCGTCAGTGCCAAACGGCATCTTTTGAAAGCGCGCGTCTAAAAATTCGGCATTGCGCAAATAGGGTAGCGCTTGCGCGCATTGATTGTCGGCCATCAAAAATACCGCGGCCATCGTCGATGCGAACATGCGCTCATGCGGGCGGCCGCGAAATGCTTTGTCTTCGTCAGCTGAAAACGCAATGTTGAAATTGATAGGATCGGTCATGTCTTCAAACGAGTTTACCGACGTTGACAGCAAGCCAAAGATTTCTTTCTGCACGGTGGTGTTTGCGAGATCGGCGGTACGCATGAGCGCAAACGCCTGCAACATGTCGGCGAACACGGCGTCTTTCGGCGATGCAGATCTGATCTCAGCGAGCGCCTCCTGGCTTACGGGCTCACCTTTCACGAGCGGGGAATAGGCTGGCTGTTTGATGGTTGCAGTCGACGTGCAACCGGTGGTCATCAGTTGACCAACCAAAAGGCCAACCAAGCATGTTCTGAAAAACGCGGTGATCATATTCCCAACCTAGATGCGACGTATGGTGTCTTCAAAGAGCGAAATAATTAAACTGCCAACCAGCTGATTCGACCCGCGATAGCTAGCATCGATGCGCGCTTCAAAATCGCACAAAAGCGCCCGGATAAACATAGCCCCGTTCCTCACAGTCAGATCACAATTTTGGTGACACGTCGCAGTTAATCACAAATAGAAATCGCGATCCATGACGGTCTTGCGGCTATCGCTATTGGCACGTTCAATGGCCTTATCGCACTGCAATCGGATCATATCGGAGAGGCGATCAAGCACATTTGCCGACGTGTTCATGCCCGATTTCGCGCGAATATAGTCTTTTAACTTCGATGCAACGACCAAAATGTCTTTCGGCACATCGCTCGCTTTCGCCGCGTTTGGGTTTACCAACCTCGAGGTTGCGAGTTTGCTCACGTCACGTGCATCGTCGTCTTTCACGAGCGGCGCCATTTTCTCCTCGGCCCAGGCATCTTTGTGACGAAATATTGGCGTGTGCGCATCAAAGCACGGCATGGAGCAATAACTCGTCTTGCGACAGCTCGCGATGCCGCATGCGTAATAGGTTGCCCCTAAAGCAATAGGCTTTTTGCAATTGCCGCAACGGCGATAGAAATTATCTTCGGTCATAGGGCCCTCCTCTGCTCATGCTGATGGAACGCGCGCGCAAGCACAATATGGGCGTGCGCGTTGGCAAAGATGGGCCCAAGGACGCAGTCGCTATGGTAACCGTCGAGAAATGGCGCCGTTGGTGATGTGGTTGTTGTGCGCCTTATGCTTTTGGTACAATTCAATCGCCACGTCCGTGAGACCTACTTCCGTAAGCGCTTCGTAAATTGGCCCAACATATTTGACGCGCCCGACCCCATGTAAATACTGACTAATTTCATCGGCGTAGATTTTGAATGCGCCTGAACGAATCACAAAGACGTAGAAGTTTGATCGCACCTCGTCATTCTTTTTCGAAAGGCAAAATTGCTCGTTCAGTTCCCTAACCCGCTCGATAGGCATTACGTGAGCGGTCTTGAGAAAATATGACCATTGTTTGGTTTCGAAATCGTGAGCCTCTGCAAGACTCGAAAGCGCATTCACTGACATCTTCAAGCGGCTCACCGCTTTGTCAACAACATTGATCATGTCGCTTTCGATCTTTGGCAAACCAGCCTTAGGAAGGCCTTCACCGTAGAACCAATCGTCAATGTCAACCTTGGCTGCACCGTCGAAGCCAGGATGCGCCACGATCAATTTCTTGAGCGTCGCTGAATCCATGACGCCCATAGCGTATTGTTGGAAATAGCCGATGAGGAATTTTACGACTTCGGGCTGACCGTAAGCTTGTTCGAGCGCCAACCAAAAATTGAAACCCTTTTCGTAAGGCACATGGCTTACCGCATCGTCAGGATCGAAAGCAGCGGTGAGATCTAATTTCAAACGCGTGAGCGCTGGACCTTGACCCTTTCGCTCAGCAATCTTTTTGATATCATCGACCAGGATTTGTTGACCGAGAACAATGTCGAGATTCTTCAGCGCTTCACCGTAGAGTAATGCGACGATGAGGCGTTCGATGTACATGGTCGTGCCTTCGTTGATCCAAAACTCATTCCAATTCTTGTTGGTAACCCAGTTACCCGACCACGAGTGCGCAAGCTCATGCGCGATCACGTCCACCAAGGATTTATCGCCGGCAACCACGGTTGGTCCGATAAAGGTCATGGTTGGATTTTCCATGCCGCCGTAGGAGAAGCTTGGTGGCATGATGAAAATGTCAAAGCGTTTCCAATCGTAGTCGCCAAAAAGTGATTCGGCAGCTTGCACCATGGCTTCAGCTTGTTCAAATTCGACGGCAGCTTTTTCCACCATCGACGGTTCGGCAAATACGCTCACGCGATTACTGATGGGGCGTTCTTCAAAAACACCAGCGGCGAGCGCTATCAAATAGGTGGGGATCGGATTGGGCATCGTAAAGCGATACCGGCGATCGCCAAGTTCCTCTCGCTCCATCGCGGCCATGAGAACACCCATGCGTGAGTCGGTCACGTTGGAGACAAGTTTAATGCTTGCGTCATAGGTGATTTTTTGCGCTGGTGTATCTTGGCATGGCACGAAAGTTCGCGCGTTGATCGCTTGAAACTGGGTGACCACCATCGGAAATTTATCGCCCGTAAGTTCTGGTGCGATCCAATCTATGCCGGCGCTGTCTTTCGTGGTCTCGTAGTCGACGCGCACGAATTTCGTGTCGGGCTCAATTTCAATTATGATAGCTTGGCCGCGTACTTCATCGAGTTCACCCATGCGGATAGTGGTGCTTTGTAGCTCGTCGGCATTACCTGAGCTAATTGCGGCACGGTGAACAATAAGGCTTTTCGTGTCGAGAACCAGTGTATCGTCATCGGCGCGCTGCGCGATCTGCAAATCGACATGACCTGTAAATTTCTTGGCATTCATGTCGAGCGTCAACATGAGCGACATATGTTTTACGGAAACATTGTTGAAATTACTGTGGGTATGCACATCTTCCATTGACATCTCCTCGTCAAAGTTTGCGGCGAACGCTGACCATCCAAGAACTAGACTTCAAATGAATAGAGGGATATTCCCAAGCACGCTTCATGACTTCTCCTCATGTTTGTGCCCCCAACATGAAAACTATGATCGCTTATTCAACCGAAACACCACTTCATGCATAACGTCCGTGGTGCGCGCATGGCCTTGCTCGTCGGTAGCAGGCAAGAAAAATAATTTGCGCGCGACGATGAGTGCCGCGTTACGCAAACCGTAATAGGGTCCGCTCAGTATTTGCGCGTCGATCACGCGTCCTGCTTCGGAAACCGTGAGGCGCATTTTCACGATGCCTTCGATCATCATTTGCCGAGCCTGTTCAGGGTAAGGCACCTTGATGTCGTCGAGGTTGAGTAGTTCGGGATGCGCGCGAACGGGACCAAAAGATCCATCGACAAACTCCGATCTACCCGTTTGGTTAGTTGCTTCGCCGAGCATGGGCATCACGACAATACTGTTGTTTGACGACGATACGGCAACGACAGGTCTCACTCGCAACGGCAAAATTTTGTTGTTCACCGGTCTATGCGGTTTGGCGTTTGCATTTGAATCCGTGGCCTGTTTCTGGGAATTTATCGCGACGAATGTAGATTTATAAACAACAGAAGCTGAAATTGGTTTAGGCTCTCTTACGGTTCTTAATTCGCGACGGGGCGTTATGACGACGAACAAGAAGATAATCGCGCTATGAAATACCAACGAAAACATCCATGCGCTGGAGTTTGTACCCGCACTCATGACATTTTTCACATTGGTGATTTGCCATTTCATTGTTGCGACCTTGCGATCTTTGATCACCCTCATCTCGGATCAACTTCATTTTTTTCAATAAATTGATGGCCTAGGCTAGCAGAAAATTTGTGGTAAATACACCCCTTGGTTGGCAAAATTGAACGCTCACTTTTTAAGGTTTCTGTCATGGTAAACCATCATCACAGCTCCGATATGTCCAAGAAAGACGTTGTTGTTATCTATAAGCACTCGCGCTATGCGTACGTGCTTGACCGTGGCACGTTTGTCGAGAAGCAAAATCTTTTAAAGAATGCGGATCCGGTTTCACAGGAATTGTTACTCGCTCATCAAAAAAATCTTGAATGCATCGCGAATGTAACATCGACATTAAAAGATCTCCGAATCAACCATACCACGCTTTGTCGATCTGACATGAAAAAATCTGATCTCGACAATCGCTTCGTCATCGCTGTGGGTGGCGATGGCACGCTGCTCGACTGCAGTCATTATTGCGACGATTCGCCAATTTTGGGTATCAATTCTGATCCACGATCTTCGATAGGCGCATTATGTGCCGCGAACGCCGACAATTTTGGTAAAGTCCTCGCTGAAATTTGGGATGGCACGCTTTTGCCTACCCGCCTTGCGCGGCTGCGCGTGAAAATAAACGACGTGCCCATACTTCCCCTTGCCACCAATGACGTGCTCTTTTGTCACCAAAATCCCGCTTCGCTTTCGCGATTTACGATGGATCTCAATGGTCATCGCGAAGCGCATCGTTCAAGTGGCATGTGGATCGCAACCGCGGCTGGTTCCACCGGTGGCGCCTATTCATCGGGCGGCACGCCACTCGCGCTCGGTCACGACGGCGGGCTTTTCCGCATGCGCGAGCCCTATTGGGCGGATGTTGCGCACCCACAACTTCTCGAGGGAAAATTGCTACCCAATGACAAATTGCGCATAACCTGCAACATGACCGATGGTGAAATTTTCATTGACGGGCCCCATGAAAGGCACGACATTGCATGGGGAGACACCATCGAGATCGCCGTAAGTGATTCGCCACTGTGGCTCTTTGATGGTCCTCGTCTCAATCAGAATCGTGAAAAAATCATTGAACGACGCAAGGCCATTCGCAGTCTGCTTTCGTAGCGTTTAAGATTATAGCTTCTGCTCACGAGGATGGAAGCCTGGCAGCATAGCACCCAATTTTTCTCTTGAAGGCGACGATAGCCATGTGCACAGCCTGAAAGACTTTCTCGGTAAGCCCGTGGTGATCTTTTTTTACCCAAAAGATCTCACGCCGGGCTGCACGACGGAAGCGTGCGACTTTAGCGAACATCTCGCTGTTTTTCGTCGCCACGAGACGGAAGTAATTGGCATTTCAAAAGATTCTCTCGCGTCTCATGCGCGATTCAAGAGTAAGCATTCGCTCGGCATGTTGCTCTTAAGCGACCCCGACCTCGCTGTGCACAAGCAGTTTGGCGCCTTTGGCCAAAAAACGCTTTATGGCAAAACTTCGATGGGCGTCATACGCAGTACGTTTTTGATCGATGAGAGCGGGAAGATTGCCAAAGCATGGTACAAAGTCCGCGTGAAAAACCACGTACAGGCGGTTATCGAGGCGCTCGGGAAAAGGCCGGTGCATTCGCAGGTGTGAGTAGGGACTTTAAATTTAGCGCTGTCGTTTCGGGCGTGCCCGGATCAAGGCCGAGGGCGTCGGGAATGACCACTAAGAAAATAATGCCGAGGGCGGGACTCGAACCCGCACGGGAAAACCCGGGCGATTTTAAGTCGCCTGCGTCTACCTATTCCGCCACCACGGCATCTGATTCACTCGGGCCTACAGCATCATTGGAAAAAAGTAAAACTATGAGCGACACTTTTTTTGCCCTTGTATGAGACCAATTCATGGAGGGGGTTTCGTTGCGGCGCGCAATTTTGTAAGCTAATTCCCGTCTGCTCATCAATGTTGCTTTGTAATGCCTTTTAAGGAGCCCCGATGACTTCTAAGCCCAGCGACCACATACTCGAAAGCCTGAAAAATGCGCTCGGACGCGTGAGTGGCCCCGTCACGGTTGCCGATGCTTCGACAAAGAGTGGTTTATCGTTACACGAGACCAAGAATGGGCTCAATTTCTTGATCGGTGAATATCGCGGAACGCTTGCGGCCACGTCGCAAGGCGAGCTCCTCTATGGTTTTCCGACGGGATTTACCAAACCGTGGGAACAAAAAGAAATGCTTGAGCGCCTGTGGAGCAAATTTAAGAGGGCCACGCTCGGCATCATGAAGTTTTTAGTTCGCGCCTGGATCACCATCGTCATGCTCGGCTACGTCGTGATATTTGCGCTCATCATCATTGCGCTTACATTTTCTAAGAATTCTGATCGCGATGAAGGCCATAGTTTATCGAGCACGCTCATGTTTCACACGCTAATACGCTTGGTGCTCGATTCTTTGTTTTGGACCTTCCACCCATTTTCGCCGTTCGCTGTTGCCCACGATGATTTTTATGATCGCTATCGCCCCAAAAAGAAGAAGATGCCTTTTTATGAAAAGGTTAATCGTTTCTTCTTTGGCCCCGAAGAAGTGCCCATGGGCGAGCAGGAACTCGTGAAGCTTGCGCTGCAAGAAATCCGCGCAAAGCAAGGCCGCATCGGTCTCATCGATCTCATGCGCGTGACCGGCTTGAGCAAAGAAGAAGCCGATCCGTTCATGTCCAAGCTCATGCTCAATCACGAGGGTGATGTGACCGTATCCGACGACGGCGGCATCATTTATGAATTCCCCGCTATGCGTAAAACGTCGCTCTCCGAACCTGTGCCGTCGCCACCGCCGATTTGGCATCGCCGTGAAGTGGTGCCACCGTTTACGGGCAATGACACGAGCGCCAATATTCTCATCGCAGGCTTGAATGGATTTAACCTGTTGATGAGCACCGTCGCTATCAGCAATGGCTGGACCATTGAAAAGTTTCAATACATTTTCAACGTTGCATCGTCGCGATTGCCACCCGAACTGATTCCGCCCCCACCCGAAGGAACGCCGCTTCTGCTCGGTTGGATTCCGTTTATTTTTTCGTCGCTCTTGTTCGCGATACCCGTGCTGCGTGGACTTTTTCGCGGCAATAAAAAGCGCGAGGTCAACGCTAAAAATGGTAAGCGCGGTTTGATTCGCGCCATTTTGAGCAAACTTGGTTTTGGCGGCATCAAAGAAGAGACGCTGCGCGAAGGTTGGGTCGAACAAGCGCGCGCCGAGCCCAAAGGCAAAGAGCTTACCCAAGAGATTATTCGTCTCGGCGGCGAATTAGAATTTGATCAAAAAGATGTTCCCATTTATCGTTTCAAAACCATCGAAGCTGAACTCGCTGCTTTAGAAAGCGCTCGACGCAAAGCATCAAAAGATGAAGCCTTGGTGGGAGAGGTGATATTTAGTTCCGCAAAGTAAAAGGGGGACACCAGATTGAAAAAAAATGAAATTCGCGCTCTTGCCAACGAAGCCTATACGATCTTAGATGATTTTGAATGTGAGGCAGCTGTTGAACGCGCGCTTTCGGTGTTGGTAAATGCTCCAGATGATCCTGAATCCTATTTGCTCATAGCGGAAGTTTCCGAGGAGAATGAGCGATTTGATCAAGCTGTTATGTGGATCAATCGAGGACTTGCGCATTTTCATGATCACGCGGGATTATTGCTGAAGAAGGCTTCACTGCTCATCAACGGCTTTGAAGATATCGACGAGGCATTCGTAATCTTGTCGCAATTAAAGATGCGCTTCGAGGGCAAAAGCCTCGATGATCTCAAAAAAGATTACGGCACGTTAGTCTTGCTTGAAGTTCATCTCTTGCTTGCCGACTGTTACCGTCTCAATGCTAATTTTAATGCGGCACTCGCCTGTGCCAAGCGCGCTTATGAAATAGCACCTTCAGACGAGAATGCGACGCTAAGTTTAGCGACGGCACATTTTGAGCTCGGCAACTATGACATCGCGCTCGAAATGCTAGAACCCGTGCATGAGCGCAACGACGCGCCAGACTTCTTGTGGCAAAAGGCGCTGATTCTGTGCGCGCAGGGCAGATTTGACGAGGCTGACAGCTACTTTCTTGAAGCTTACAAAGCTGACAAATCTCGCTACCATCGCCCCATTCGTCTTGATGAACAAGGCTTTGTCAACGCATTCGAACAGGCACTCATGGCGCTCCCTCGAGAAATTCGCTCATTTCTGCAAAGCACGTCGGTGACCCTTTCTGATGTGATTCCGCTCGACGTCATCAAATCAAGCCAAGGCACGATGTCACCTCTTGCTTGCATAGGAACTGAGCAAGGCTGTGACGACGAAACCCGTGCGCCTATCATTTTTCTCTACCA
>CAZRSD010000021.1:0-14237 GCA_964602645.1 uncultured Myxococcales bacterium | reverse complement strand
TGACGACACGATCACCAACCGATGCGGATGATGCTGATTTCGATCCGTCGCGAAAAATATAGCCGTGGCCAATCAACGCGCCGCGCGCGTAGGGTATAAGCGGAAAATACTCGGCGAAAAAGTCGAAGGCGTAGGTGAGCTGCGGGCGGACTTGATACATGTGCAGGGTGGACGATGCGCTTGTCACGGGATCGTCGCAATTTGGCGTACCATCGCTACTAAGCTTGACCGCGTGACCATTCACGAAGGTGTAGCCAAGGCCGAGGCCGAGCTGTAAACTACCAAAGCCATCCCACAGGTCTAGATCGACTTCAGCACCCATCAATGGATTGATCGGGCCATTTTTATCTGAAGTCTTCTTGCGAAAAAAACATTTGTAAAACGGCAACACTTTTTCGCCGCTTGCGAGCTTCTCATTGTCGAGGTCGGGGCGATACATCGCACCTAAGAGGCCAATGTTTACTTGTCCAAATCCGGCATGTGTATTTTTTGACGCGAGCGCGACCATGGTCATGGCAAAGCACGCGCTCAGCACGCTGCTACGAATGTGTCGTCCGCGTATGCGCACGAGGAGCAGCATGGCGAAGGTGACCGCAAAGAGTAAGAGCGTGCCGTTGCCGTTGCCTTGTTGGCAATTGAATTCCATTTGGCCACCCGCACCGTTGTAATTGCCAAGCGGATAGGCAACGGGAACTGGCGTTTCCTTAAATGATGTTGACCAGTCGCTCGGGCCATCTTTCGGATCATTCAAACGAACTTTAAAGTTCCACTCGACGTTGTTTTCCAAATTAGTGATGCGCACTTCGCGCTTCTGGGTTTCATGCGTATAGCAACTGTCAGGACAGTTTTTAGGATCGGAGTCGACATTGCACTCGGAGGTTTTTCCGAAACAGGTTTCGATCTTGAGATTGCTACTACTTTTGCCGCCGACCTTTACTCCAAACACCACTTCGCCATTCACTGCAGTGCGATCGCCGATATTTTCAAGTTTACCGACAGCCGTTTCAATGTGATAGATGGCAAAAGCGACGAGGTCGTCGCCAACGCTCGAGCCTTCATAGATGCAGAGCGCGTAATTTTCAGAGAGTCCTTCGCTTTGGCATGCGGAATCAGGCAAGAGTTTGCGCATGGATATGGTCGGTGAGGATTTCGTAAAATTCTCCGCGGTACGGCCCGCTGCGATTTTACTCTCGCATAGGTCTTCGCCTTTCGCTTTGCCGGTATCGCTTTCTTTTTTGATAGCTTTGATCAGTGCGCGAAATTCATTTTTTGTCTTGAGATTGTTGGTGAGTTCAATTTCGACGCTTTCGCTTTTACTGCAGGCTAGCCGACCTATCGTGTCAATTTTTTCGCTGCCATGCTTAAGAGCAACCTTTTCGACATTGATTGCGGCACATAGCGATGTCGTAAAAAATGTCGCTACCACAAACGGCGCGAGGCGAACAAAGAGATTTGGTTGTATGAGCGATAACATCAATTTTGCTCCCGCATTATCGTTTCAGCGATGCGCACAGCATTCAACGCGGCACCTGTTCGCAAATTATCGCTTGAAATCCACAAAGACAGGCCATAGGTCGCCGACGTGTTTAGTCTGATTCGCCCAACGAGGGTTACGTCTTCGCCGCTTGCATCCTGTGGCGTTGGATAACTTCCTTTTTGAGGATTATCAATCAGTATAATGCCAGGAGCCGAAGACAAAGTGTGAATGGCGTCTTCAATTTTGATGGGATTTTTGCACGCAATATGCACTGCCATCGAATGACCATTGAAGACGGGTACGCGAACACAAGTCACATCGATTTTGAGCTCGTCGAGATTGAGGATCTTTTTGGTTTCGGCGATGACTTTGGCTTCTTCATCGGTCTTGCCGAGCGTGTCGACGTCGCCTTGTGCCGGAATGAAGGGCAGCACATTGAACGCGATGCGTTTGCCGAAGACATCGGTTTTTGGATCGCGAAGATTGAAGAGATCGCGCACCTGTGTTTCAAGCTCGTCGCATCCTTGCTTTCCGGCGCCAGAGACCGCTTGGTAGGTCGAGACCACCACTTGTTCTATCGGTGAAATGTTATGGATGGGCTTAAGCACTTGCACGAGGGGTGCTGCAACGCAGTTGGGGCTCGCGATGATGCGCTGCGTGTTGTTGCGCAAGAGCTCACCATTTACCTCGGGGACGATCAAGGGCACATCCTCACGCAACCGAAAAGCGCTCGATTTGTCGATGCAAATAGTGCCGCGCTCGGCGAGTTTTTCGGCGAATGCAAGCGTTACCTTAGAGCCCGCGGCGAAGAACGCGATATCGGCATTGATGTCGTCGACAGAGCGCAGCTCCTTTACGTGAAGCGTATCTTGCCCAAAATCAATGTCGACGCCAGCAGACTTTACCGACGCAAAAAGATCGAGCGATGTGAGATTAAATTTGCGCTCTTCTAGGATGCGAATCACTTCCCGGCCTGCCATACCAGTGGCCCCAATAATAGCGACGCGAGGTTTCTTTGGGATCGTCATAATGCCTCTTATTATTTGTGATCTTTACGCTGTAATGCGGCGCCGATAAAGGCCTTAAATATTGGATGTGGTTGATTAGGTCGCGACGAGAATTCAGGGTGAAACTGCGTTGCGATGAAGAACGGATGATCTTTCAGCTCGATGATCTCAACAAGATCGACCGTCGGGCATTTGCCGCTCACGACGAGGCCGTGTTCAACGAGCTTGCCGACGTAGTTATTGTTGACTTCGAAGCGATGACGATGGCGTTCATCAATGCTCATTTCGCGATAGATGTCATGTGCGAGTGTGCCTGGTGTAATAGCGCACGGGTGATCGCCAAGACGCATGGTCCCGCCTTTCTTTCGGACGTGGACCTGGGTTTCCATCATGTGAATGACGTTAGTTTTGGCTTGAACGTTGAATTCTTCAGAGTCTGCATCGGGGAGGCCCGCGACGTTACGGGCAAACTCTATGACAGCGATTTGAAGACCCAAACAAATGCCAAAGTAGGGAACTCTCTTTTCACGAGCGTATTTTGCGGCGGCTATCTTGCCGTCAATACCGCGCTCGCCAAAACCGCCTGGCACCAAAATGGCGTCGACATTGTCGAGCTGCTCTAAAAAGCCATGGCGGCTTAAGTCTTCCGCGTCGATGTAATTGCAGCTCACGCGCGTTTCATGTGAAATACCAGCGTGAATGAGCGCCTCGTTGATGCTCTTATAGCTTTCGATCAAATCGACATATTTACCCACCACGGCAATTTCCACGGTGGCCTTTGGATGCTTGAAGCGTTCGACAACGCGTTCCCAATGCCGCACGTCGGGTTTCTTGGCCCAGATATTGAGGTGATTCACAATGATTTCATCAAGACCTTCGCGATTCAGCATGAGTGGTACTTCGTAGACAGTATTGGCATCCGTGCAATTGATCACTGCCGATTTGTGAACGTTACAAAAGAGCGAGATTTTTTGTTTGATGTCGTCGGGAACGGGTTTTTCGGACCGCAGCAAGAGGACATCAGGCTGTATCCCTTGGCTCAGCATTTCTTTCACTGAATGCTGCGTTGGCTTGGTTTTGAGCTCGCCGGCACATTTGATGAGCGGCACGTAGCTCACGTGCACGAAAACCGAATTGCGTGGCCCGATTTCCGTACGAAATTGTCTGATGGCTTCGATGAAGGGCAAGGATTCAATATCGCCGATGGTGCCGCCCACTTCGCAGATCAACACATCGTGACCTTTCGCAGCTTCTTTGATGGCATGCTTGATGCGATCGGTGACGTGAGGAATGACTTGCACGGTTGCGCCCAAATAATCGCCGCTCCGTTCCTTTTCGAGGACTTCTTGATAGATTTGGCCCGCGGTTTTGCTGTTCTTTCTGCCGAGGCTCTTACCCAAATAGCGTTCGTAGTGACCTAAGTCCAAATCGGTTTCGGCCCCGTCTTTGGTTACGAAAACTTCCCCGTGTTGAAAGGGATTCATGGTGCCAGGGTCGACATTCAAATAGGGATCTAATTTGAGGATGGAAACATCGAGCCCGCGAGCTTGTAGGAGCGCGCCGATGGACGCGGAGGCGATGCCCTTGCCCAGTGAACTAATAACGCCACCGGTTACAAAGATATATTTAGAATCGTGATGCTGCATTTATTTCACCCAAAGGGAGTAGACCCCTTAATTTGTAGCGCAAAGGATGGTAAGTGCCTAGGGGGTAAATGCTCTAGTTAGTGTTAATTGATATTTCAATTCGCACGCGATTTTGTTCCCATATTATCTGCTGGAATCGCCCGGAGTGGTGCCCGCAAAAACAGCCGTAAGACCGGACTACTATGCATCGTTCTTATATTTCTAAAGACTGGATTGATTCGTATTTAAGCAATGAAGATGAGTTGCTTCCGCATGACGTTGCTACTCGTTTCATAGCCGTGTTGCGGGTTAAGCCCGATGAAGAAGTTGCTGTTTTTGACGGCGCTGGTCGTGAAGTTATCGGTCTCGTGCAAAAAGCAATGGCTTCTCCAAACGCGCGCCTCATACGTCGTCGCGTGCGCGACCAAGCGCCGGCCATACCTGCGATCTACCTAGTACAGGCGGCGCTCGAGGAGCCAAAGCTCAGCCAAACTATTCAACGTGGGACTGAGTTTGGCGTTGATTGGTTTATTATTTTTTCTGCCGCGCGAAGCGATAAATTCTGCTTCGGCAAACTCGAAAAGCGCCTTGATCGTCTCGTGAGCATTGCCCAAGATGCGGCGCGTCAGTCTGGCAGGCTCTTTGTGCCTTCGATTGAACTGATTGCGCGCCTCGATGATGTTTTGGTCCGCGCTACCTCGTCGATGAGCATGGGTGTGTTTGGTGACGTCGCTACCAATGAACATTTGTCTACGCTATTAAAGAAGCAGCCATTGAACGATGCGCCGTGTTATATAGCGGTAGGCCCTGAAGGAGGGTTTGCACCCGAGGAGAAAGCAAAGCTTGTGGCTCATGGTTTTAAGGGCGTAGTGTGGGGGCCGCATGTGTTGCGTGCTGAGCTTGCCTGTCTTTCTGCGGTTGCGATGGTGAATTCGTTTTGTGGGAGAGCGTAATGGAGCGGGCAGGTTTTTTTCGGGTCGTTATAAAAGACCTTATCGATTTTACCGTCGTGGCAACGATGACTATCGCCGCAACGTTTGCTATCTATGGGTTGCTACCGTCTTTTGCGCGCGTGGAGCTTTCGATTTATTTCTTTGAGCAGGCGATTGAATTGTTTTTTATCAATCCCAAACTTTGTATTTGGTTGGTTGGGCTTGGGTTTGGTATTTCGGTTATCTATTTTCTCTTTTGCGCCATGCTCCATCAAACAACGTTGGGCGGGCTCGTGATGCATCTCACTATCGTCGATAAAAAGACGCTCGCGCCGCTCTCGGTGGTTCAGGCCGCGCTCATGGGCATAGGGGCATTGGTTGGCTTCATGATTTTTCTTGTGGGTCCACTGTCGGCATGGTGGCTTGATCCGGATACACGAGGTTTTTCTGAGAAATGGGCGGGTACGATGTTGATGAAGAAAGGCGCAACAATTCAGAAAACCGCTTTAGCGTCGTAGCTAACACGAGAGCCGCGAAGATAAACGCGGCCCAGTAAAAGGCGTCTTCCCAAATCATGACCACGACGAAAAAGGCGAAGGTCTCACTGCGTTCGATGAGGCCTGGACTGTAGTGAAAGCTCTTCACCGATCGGTTCTTCTCAAAGATACCCGAAAGTAAAAACGTGGTGATACACCAATAAAAACTGGCGAGTAAAATGAGCGCAGGCAGCGCTCGCGTCGTTGGATCGCGCAAAAAAAGCCCAACGACCATGACGGCTTCAACGACGCGATCAAAGGCAATGTCGAGCACGCAGCCCGCGTCGGTGGATGCATCGGTTTTTCGCGCAAGGGAACCATCGGCAGCATCGAGGAGGCCCGAGAGCAAAAGCAACGTTATCGCAACAATGCGTTGCTCGAAAACGAGTGCGACACTGGCCACAACGCCGCAAAAGAGGGCAGCCAGGGTTACCTGATTGGGCTTAAGGCCAACGCGAAACAACAAATGAGCGACGGGCTCAATGAGTATGGCTTGGAAATAGGTTCTGAAATTCGAGTCGATCATGCGATGAGTATAGATTCGGCGTGGGCCTCGGATAGGCGTGTCGACGTAGAAAAGTTTCCTCTCGAGTTCTGTCGTTCCGTTCGCCCCCAGCCTTGAGCCGGGAGAGAACGGAAATCCAATTAAGTGGTAGAGGGGTCTCCTCCCCTTCCGTCGTGCTTCGCACGCCCGAGCTTGTGCGGCCCGGGTATTGCGAATGGCGATGCAAAAAGTCATATTTCGGGAGTTGCGAATTTCTAGCATCAAGTCTCGGGAGCAAGCTTCGAATTAGTATGGAAACATTGCGTCATACTTCTATTTCACCACGAGTTTTGTTGGGATTGTATCTCATTATTCCTGCCTGCTTAGTGGTCTTTTTGATTGATTTGGTCTTCTTTGGCGGCGCGCTCAAGGCGGTGTTGCCTCATTCGCCCGAACACTATTTTTTGGTCTCGATTTTTTTGGGTGCACCGCACATTATCGCAAGCAATTTTCTGTTGGTGACCAACCGGGACTACTGGGTGCATTACGGCACGCGCGTCATCGTGGTTGCAGCCTTGCTCGGGCTCGCACTTGCCATCGGTAATTCGTTGCTGCCGTATAACGCGATTTTCTTCGTGGTTGCATCGTGGACAATCGTGCATGTCGTGAAACAACAACTCGGCGTAGGCAATGGCTTTTATCGTTTGCCCAAAATGCTCTATCAACTGTGGGGCAACGCCATCATCTTGCTTGGCATTGTGATTTACAATATCGTTTTCCTCGAGCGCCACATACCGGAAAACATCCTTTCATTGCTCCATTGGCTCATCGCGTCCCTTGCTGCGGCCATCATCGTCCTCATGCTCATTGCGCACCCGCGCGCAAAATCGACGACGGGGCGCGTGTTTTTGTGGGCCAATACGTTGATGATACTAGCGAGCCTGTGGATGTTTTATGAACGCTGTTTCTTCTTTACGATTTTGATTCCACGCTTCATTCACGACGTCACGGCGTTTGTATTTTACGCGGTGCATGATCAGAATAAACATGGCGCAAGCCCCAAAAATATGGTGTTCAAACTAAGCCACGCACTAAAGATTCCCGCACTCGTGATGGCGCCGCTTACTGCTGTACTCATCACCGTGCTCCTCAAGAAGGCTTTTGATCCCGCAATCGAATATCTCGCGACGACGCTTTTTGCGAGCAGCGAGTTTGGCAACCTCAGCTTTTTCATCATCGGCTTTTTGTCTCTCATTCACTACTACACGGAATCATTCACGTGGAAGGTGGGCTCACCTTACCGGCAGTTCGTAAAGTTCAGCTGAGTGAAAGGCGCTATTTTTTGAGCGCCAAGCACGCCTTTTGGAATCGCGTATTGAGCATCACCACCGACGCTATCCACATGGCGCAAAACGCTATGAAGAACAAGGCAAAATAGGCGATCGCATCGGTGATGGCGCCAGCTATGGCGATAATCGCTATTTCAAAATAGCCACCGCTTGATTTGCCAAAGCGGCCGGCTACCACGTCGACAGCGGCTTTGCCACGTACTTTCGCTTCGTCATCGAGGGGAATATAGGCCATTTCTTTGGTTGGATCGAAGAGCGCGTATTTGATGCTTTTAATGACAACCTCGAGAACAAAGCCGAGATTGACCGCAACGATTATCGCTGACCACCCGAAGGGCTCGCCGATGAAGGCGAGCGATCTAGGGAACAGCGTCGCGAGGAAAAAGAGCGTGCCGAGCACGGTGACTGAAACTGGTGTAGCGATTGCAGCCACGATCCAGCCCGTTTTGCGAATGAGAATCGAGGCTAAAAAGATGGCAACGATGGTGCCAATTCCGGTAGCCGTCGACAAATGGCCCATGAAGGTTGCGTATTCGCTGCCGGTTTTAAACACCAAGACCAATTGCCGCTTCCACGCAACTTCTAGGAGGTTTGTGGTAATGCCGTAGCAGATGAGCAACATCGCCATGAGGCCGAGATAGCGCGACTTAAGCAAATAGCGCAGTGCCTCGCGGACGGACATTTTGAGTGAGTCATTTTGGCTTTGCGATGACGCGTTATGGTGAGCCGAATATACGCTGTTGAAGACATGGCGATCGAGATAGTAGTAAATGCACAAGATGCCGACGAAACAAACGCTCATCACGAGGATCAAATGCGTGATGGATTGGCCCCAATAGTCGACACCGTCGGGCAGTGCTTGGTTTACTTGCGAGAGTTTGGTGACGACGATACCTGAAAAAGTCACGAAGACATTGGCCAAGAGATAGAAGTGCGCGTAGAAGCGTTTTGCGTCGGTAACTTCGATGACGTCATTAGCGAACTGCCAAAAGAGTAAACCAACAGCGGCAACGCCCCACAGTTCTGATGCGATGTAGAAGAGAGCAAACGTCCACACGCGATAACAATCCACCAGTCCCTTAAAGCCGCGCGGCAAAGCGTGTTCTAGATAGTCGGCAGAGGCCACGGGATGCAACACGTCGTGATAAGGGTAGAGCACAAAGGCAAAGATGAGGAAGAGCGCCATGAACCCGGTGACCACCAGGTAAAACAAGGTGCGTTTGCCAAAAACGCTTGCGAGTTTGGCGTAGACGAAATAGAAAATTATCGACGCTGGTAGCACTAAGCCACCTTTCAAATATGGAATGATTTCCGACGAGCCGGTTGCGGTGACGACGAGGCTATCCTTGAGATTGCGGGCCACCGTATAGTTAAACAGTATTAATCCGACGAGGCTGGCCATGGGCAGCCAGATTTTGTGCTCGTTTCCATATATTGGCCAAAACGTATCGCGAATACGTTTGGAAAGTGTCTTGGTCATGTTCGATCCGAATTGGTGCACTAAAATTAGATTACCGCGCATATGAATAAAATTCGCGAAGAGTATCGCTTGACTCAATCTTGATGGAATAAATTCCACCAAGCAACCCCGAAGACAACCTCTCTCGCGCACCGCCGATATTCAGATGTCTATTGTAGGCCGCTATGACCGGAACACTTCAAACAATTTTGACGCACTGCCTGTTTGCCGACTATTTGCTCAGCTCTTCTTTTAACACGTGATGCAAAACGTCCACCGCAATTCGGCCTTGTCCTTGCTTCATAACTTGACCCACGAAATAGCCATAGAATTTCTCTTGGCCATTGCGATAACCTAGAACCTTGGCTTGGTCTTTACCGAGGACATCCGCGACGATAATCTTAATTCGATCGCGATCGCGTATTTGGCTGAGATTGTTTTTCTCCACATACTCGACAGGATCAATGCCACTACGAAGCATTTTAGCGAGCACATCCTTACCGGTGGCGGCGGAAATAACTTCGCCGGCGATTAAATTGATCAAAGCGCTAAATCGTGTCGCTGAAAAATCTAATTTGGTATCGCTTTTTGCTTCTCGCAAAACTTCGTTGATTACCCACAAGAACGCTAATCGTTGATCTTTGACGTGTGCCCACGAATCGCGGAGCATCGTGACTATTTCTCGAGGTGCAAGGCTCAATGCACGTTGTTCCATAGGATCAATGCCAAGCTTTACGAGTGCGGCAAAAATGTCTTCAAACCCTTGCGGGATTTGTATCTCTGGCGATCTTTCTACCACTGGGATGGTTGCTTGTTTGCGCACTTCGGTTGGTATTTTCTCAGGAATAGCATCGCGCTTTTGTTGTCGTGCCCATGCATCTTTGAGTGCTACGACTTGCAGAAATCTGCCGGGGCAATGAGTATCCTCGATGAAATATCCTTGTCGTTCAAACTGCACCACGCCAGCCTTGGCGAGCGTAAGTGCGTTGTTGCCGATGACACATCCATTGTATGCCACGCGCGAATTGGCATTAACGTCTTCAAGAAAACTCTCTTTGCCAGCTCCAGGTTGCGGCACAGAAAATAACCTGTCGATTACGTGCGCCGAAACCGTGCGCGCATCGTCGGCTGCGACCCAGTGTATGACGCCTTTGACTTTGCGACCTTCGGGCGCCTTTTTGAGTGTGAGAGGATCGATAGTGCAGAGCAGCTCAACAACCTCACCGTCTTTCTTGACTACGTCATGACACGTCAGCGTGTACGAATGGCGAAGGCGTACTTCTTGCCCTACTGCGAGTCGGTGAAAACCCTTCGGCGCATGCTCACGAAAATCATCGCGCTCGATGTAGATTTCTCGTCCAAAGCTCATGTTATAGATGCCTTGCTTGGGAACATCATGAGGATAAAGTGGAGCGGTTATCGATCGCGTAATCGTGTCGTCAAAGTTGGTGATGGTGACTCTGAGCGGATCGAGCACAGCCATGATGCGCGGCGCGTTGAAATTAAATTCCTCGCGCACGCAGTGCTCAAGGAGCTCGACTTCAACCACGCTATTCGCTTTCGCAAGCCCAATGCGTTCGGTGAAGGTGCGAATGGCCTTGGGAGGAATGCCCCGTCGACGCATGCCCGATAACGTTGGCATGCGCGGATCGTCCCAGCCGTCGACAATGCCGTTCTCGACGAGCTCCAGCAATTTGCGCTTGCTCAATACGGTGTAGGTCATTTCTAGGCGTGCGAATTCATATTGATGCGGCGTGCTGGTGACGTCGGTATTTTCGACAAACCAGTCGTATACATCGCGGTTGTTTTCAAATTCAAGCGTGCAAATTGAGTGGGTAATGTTCTCGATTGCATCAGACAAACAGTGGGCGAAATCGTACATCGGATAGATGCACCATGCATCAGTGGTTCGATAATGATGATGATGACGGATGCGATACATCAATGGGTCGCGCATCTTCATGTTTGGATGAGCCATGTCGATTTTTGCGCGCAATACGCAATGGCCGTCGGGAAATGCACCTGCTTTCATGTGCAGCAAGAGTTTTTCATTTTCTTCGACCGAACGATTTCGATATGGCGAAGGCTTTCCCTCCGTGGTGAGGCTTCCGCGATATTCGCTAATTTCTTGTTCGGAAAGTTCGCACACGTAGGCGAGGCCTTTCTTAACGAGGCCCATCGCGAGCCCAAACAACTGGTCGAAATAGTCTGATGCGTAGTAGCAGTGCTCGCCCCAATCGAAGCCTAGCCAGTGAACATCTTCCTTAATCGCTTTTACGAAATTTGCGTTTTCGGTTTCAGGGTTGGTGTCGTCAAAACGCAGGTGGCACTGTCCTTGATAGGTTTTGGCCAGGCCAAAATTAAGACAGATGGATTTGGCATGACCAATGTGTAATTGCCCATTCGGCTCCGGCGGAAAGCGCGTAATAATTTTCTGGCATCGCCCACCACGCAAGTCATTGTCGATGAGTTCTTCGATGAAATGCTTTCTTGTCATTGTCACTCCACGCATTCTATTCAGTGCGATGCTATGGTATCGTCGCTAAAACACAACTAGAGCTGAGGCACGAATTTAGATCTTGCGAGAGCTGCATCGGCGCTGAAATTTAGCTATTTGTGCGCAACAGCCTTCTTCTTTTCTAAGAGATTAACCGTTGCCCGGCGCGCAATAGCGTCGTCCTTGTAAGCCGGACCAAAGCGATTTTTCTTGTGGCGTGCATTCCACACCGGTTGCCGAAGCGGCATTACCCACGATCCAGGAATTTCACTTGGCGTGACCTCAGAGAGATTAACCTCTGGGTCGATCATGCGCTGGTATTTGCGGCCATTCACTTTGACCTTAGTCTCCGCATAAACTTCCGCTGGCTTCTCGCCTGGTAACGTATATTTGTCACGCAAGAAGTGAGCAAACTGCAAAATATAGTAAGGTCTCGTCGACATTTTATCCATTTGTCGTTCAGTCAGATACTGTTCGGGATTGATGACAACGGATTTGCCGGTGTCAGGATCGCGCACGGTAAACATCGATCGACCAATTTTGCCACGCAGTTTCATGTGCCATGAAAAATTGTGGCCCGCTTCATCCCATCCAACATAGCCTGGATAGGCAAAATGCCGCAGTGGATACAGGACTTGAAAGGCGAGATGGACGACGAGACACGATATCCCCAACTTTTGCCACCA
This sequence comes from uncultured Myxococcales bacterium, assembly GCA_964602645.1. GTDB lineage: Bacteria > Myxococcota > UBA727 > UBA727 > JABDBI01. The sequence continues at coordinate 2,185 of CAZRSD010000021.1, read as the reverse complement.
ATTCAAGCGATCGGGCGCAGGGCGGCCTACGTATACGGGCCAAAAATGATTTTTGAAAAAGAAGTTGAGTACGGTGCGAGGCCAGCTCGAATCAAAATAGATCGTCGTCGTTGCCAGCATGAACCATGGAAAGATGCCGATGTTGAAAAGATAGTAGTTGGTCAGGTGAAATGATATCGACAAACAATAGCCGATAGCGCGCGTACGCTTGATAAGCAGGAGAGGGGCTACCGCCAGGTCGTAAAGTAGCCCCGCATAGGTGAAGAAATAGATGACGATGGGCAAATCAATATAGCGCTCAATGCCGACAGCGTCTGGAGCGCGGCCGCCGATCCAATCATAAAGCGGCATGCCATTGATCCAGTCAACATTCATCTTGGCGACGGCAGCGTAGAAATAGACGATGGTCAACTGAAGGCGTGGTAGCCAAATTGCCCAGCCTGGTACCGTCGAGAGCGACTGTTTGGGCTTGAAGAGCGCATAAAGCGACCAGCCTTTGTGGGCGGGCAAGAAGAACATGATACCGGAGAAGACGATGACCAGGTAGAAGTGATTAAGGTAATTGGTCGCATCGACAAGAAAAATATACGAAATGCAAAATATGGTGACGACGCAGGCGAAGCGATAAAAGAGACCAAGAGTGATCAGGAGCCCTGAAATGCCATAGGCGATGAAGAGCCAGCGCATCGCGTACGGCGACATTGGTGGCACCCACTCCCAGTAGCGAAATTTAAAATAGAAATCCTGAATGGTGAATTTGGCGACGATGCGAATGAGATCAGTATAACGAAATGCTTCGATCATGACGATGATGCCAAAAAGCATACGCATGACCGCGAGCCCTGCGATATCCATTGGGCGAAACATTGCGTGATACACGCGCGTATACACGGATGGCTTTTCGGACATAAATGCCTCCAGGCGTAGCCATTTCGCGGGGAGAAGTGTAGTCGCCCCAAAAAAATCAAGCAGGGTATTTTCTATCGGAAAAAAATGGGGTGACCTTGATGTTTTTTAGAGAAAATAAAAAGGTGCATTAAAACCTAAGGTTGACTTTTGGTAGCGCACCTTTCACTTTTCACCATCATCAACTATGTCTTTTCGTTCGCCAATAGCTTCCATCGCGAGCGGGCTTCTATTGAAACGGAACCCTGCGCTGATAGCTGATAATCGTTGCGCAACGGCCGATATGGGATTCCGGGTTCAATGTGCTGATTGCTTCGCAATCTTGAGCCTGCCCTCGGCCTTGAGTCGGGGGCGCTCGGAACCACAGACGATAGAGGCTGTAACCAAAAAAATGTAGAAAAATTTATTCAGCTATTGACACCACCAATTAGATCTCCTATCAACCCCGAATACATCATGGTACCCCCGCCCGGCCTTGCCCCCCCTAACCGGGCGGGGGTTCTTTTTTTACTATGTGTGTTCGATGTGGACTCGCGCAAACTTGACCTAAGTTAAGGCAAGCGTGGGTTGATTTTTTTTGTAAGAGCTTTATTTTTCGAACTCAGGATTTTTGTGTGACCCGCATCGTAATCTTAACCCGTAATAGAGTCTAGAGCGGAGTATTGGAATTCCATGACCTACGTAATACAGCAAAACTTCGCAGCACGTAAGAATTTTGCCAAGATCAAAGCCAAGCTAGAAATTCCGAGCCTCATCGACATTCAGAAAAGAAGCTACGCTAAATTCTTGCAAGCTAATGTCGAGCCGGAAAAAAGAGAATCACTCGGTCTGCAAGGTGTCTTCGAATCGGTATTTCCTATCAAAGACTATAACGAAACCGCTTCACTCGAATTCGTAAGTTATCACCTCGACCGCCCCAAATATGACGTCGATGAATGCCGTTCCCGTGGCATGACGTTTGCAGCACCAATTCGCGTTGTGGTTCGTCTTGTCATTTGGGATAAAGATGAAAATACCCAAGAGCAATCGATTCGCGACGTCAAAGAACAAGAAGTTTATTTCGGCGAAATCCCGCTCATGACCGATTTTGGTACCTTCGTGATCAACGGTACCGAGCGCGTGATCGTAAGCCAGTTGCACCGCAGCCCCGGTGTGTTTTTCGACAGTGATCGTGGTCGTACGCACGCATCAGGCAAGCTCCTGTATAACGCGCGCGTGATTCCGTATCGCGGCTCGTGGCTCGATTTTGAATTCGATCACAAAGATCTCATTTATTGCC
>CAZRSD010000020.1:10226-14893 GCA_964602645.1 uncultured Myxococcales bacterium | reverse complement strand
AACGTCGTGATATCGCCATCGTTGCTCACCAAACTCAGCACCATCGGCGGCCAAGGCAAACGTGGCGCATTCTTGATGGGCATGGTTGCCGGCCTTCTCGCGGCACCATGCACGGGGCCAGTCTTAGGTTTTATTCTCACGCTCATCGCCAACAAGAGCAATATCATGCAGGGTATTACGCTCATGCTCGCCTTTTCACTTGGCATGGGGGTGCCCTTTCTCATCCTCGGCACTTTTTTCTCGGCGATCACGCGATTGCCGAAGTCAGGCCCGTGGATGGACAACATCAAGAATTTTTTCGGCGCCATCATTTTCGGCACTGCGCTTTATTACGTGTCGCTCGCGGCACCGCCCTTTATGGACTTGATCAAAGCTATCCGTGGCAAGGGCGCGCTCTGGCTTGTGGTCTTTTTCATATTCGGTGTGGTGCTGTTGTCGATAGACCCGAAACGATCGCGGGTGCTCTACATCATTAAGCATAGCATTGGTGCGCTCATTGCAAGTCTATCGCTCGCGGCATTGCTCACGTTTGACGATAGGTCGCTCGAAGACAAAGTGATTTCGCATAACAGTTTGGCATGGCACATGATCGATGCAAAAGCGAACGATGAAAAGCTCCTCGATCGCCTGCTCGCTGATGCAGCGCGCGACAGAAAACCGGTGATGATCGATTTTTACGCCGACTGGTGCGTTGCATGCAAACAGCTCGAGCTCTTGACCTTTCAACATGACGACGTTGTGAAAGCATTGAGCGGCTTTACCATGATTCGCATTGATGCAACGCAGTCGTCTGAATACGTCGTTGCGATCGAAAATCGCTTCGGCGTGACTGGCTTGCCAACGATGGTTTTTATTGATGAAAGCGGCAAAGTTTCAAAGACGCGCGTGCTTGGCTTCTTGCCGCCGGAGAAATTTTTGCCGATAGTCGAGAGCGCGTTTAAATGAAAACGCGAAAACCAAATCAACGACGTGCATAAAAACCACGTGAAGCACTACGCCATCACCAAGAATGCTCCCGCTAATCCTGCCAGCGCATAAAGTTCCGGCACACCTGTCGCGAGGAGCGCTTGGCCTTGATCCATTTGATCGTTGCTAACGGCTTTGATGCACGATGCCGCAGTCTTTGCTTGGCCTATCGCCGAGTACAAACAGGGCAGCCCACAGATCACGCCGGCAAACGCGGTTTGCAGGGGCATTGTTGCCATGTTTTGGATCATGAGAAAGCTGATCGCAAATGAATAAAGACCTTGCGAGCCGGGCATTACGGCTGGAATGAAGGCCGCGCTGCGACGTTCCTTGACACATCCCGCATATGCACCAAGCGAAATTGCAAGCGCCCAACCTGAGCTTGCAATGCCGACGCCGATGGCGGCGAAACCGAGAACGAGCATGATTTGTGGCGCTGTCGAAAAGTCGAGCAAGGTCTCCGCAACATTCATAGCAAAGCTGGTAGATGCACAGAATAAGCTTATGACAATGAGCTTTTTCACAATTAGGTTCTCCTCGAAAATGGTTTGAAATAAATATTGCCGCCGCTCATGCATTTCGTACCGAACTCCAAAAATATGAGTCGATTAGCGTGAATATACAAAGACAAGAGTGACAGAAGAAAAATGGTAAAGTGACCAATCGGCGCAAAGACTATGCCGAAAGGAAATGGCAACAGTGCACAGATTTTGTTAATGACCAGCGCCAAGATCGAGCCAGATAGCGCAATGCCGAAGAGGCGCATGTGGCTGAGAACATCTTGCACGAGGCCAAGCGGGCCTGCATAAAACATCCACAGGATATTTGCGACGCGCTTTTTTTTGCCGAAGACCGGCTCGGGAAACAAGAGCCATGACAAAACGCTCAATGAAAAGAAGCCGATTGCGACATTGTTGAGGACAAACGCCGGATCATAGAAGCGACCGATGAACAGTTCACTCTCTTTGACGATAAGGGTGATGACGCCGAGCAAGGCGAGCAGGCTGCCGGTTGCGTGTGTCTTGATGCCATTTTGAAAGATGGCAACCATATTGGTTAAGGTCATGGCAAAGACACCGACGAGAAGCGAGAATTTAAAGCAGGCCATCGGGTCGGTGGCGAGCGTTAACAGTGGTGGAATGTTGAGGAGAATGTCCTGAGCTAATGTCAAACCGAAGACTTGGCCGCACAGTAAGCCGAGTATGGTGGAAATGGCGCCGGTCCACATGAAGACTTGGCCAAAATCGCGGCTCTTCTTGATAGCGACGACATAGCCAGCAAGGAATAACAAAAAGCCATAGCCAGCGTCGAGCAGACAGAGTGCACCAAAAAACATGAAAAGCAGGGCAACGATGCCGGTTTTGTCCTTCTCAAAATAATTCACACCAGTGAATGCCTTGACGATAGCTTCAAAACCACGAAGCGGTCGCGCATTATCGAGCATGACAGGGACAGTATCGATCTCGGTTGGCTCTTCGATCGACAAGGCCACGCAGTGTTTGTCGAGAGCCTGTTTGAGGGTGATAACATCTCGCTGCAAAACATAACCAGAAAAGCCGATGAGCTGGTCAAAGTCTCGCGCTTTTTTAAGCTCAGTCAAGCGTTCTACGCGTTCTTCGGTTTTCTCAGCGAGCGTTTCAAGTTTGCGCAGTTGATAGGCCCAACGCGATGCATCCTCTTTGAGTGCGAATGCTTCGGTTTCTAACTTTGTAAGCTCTGCACGCAGTACTGGCAGTGGTTGTTCAGGCGGATCAAGTGTGCTTATGCCGACGTCTGCATCAGCGCGGGTTATCAGAACAACAGCGTGACGTGCGGAATTCGCTGAACTCACAACGTGAATTGCATCGCAATTCGTGATGAAGTTCATCTCACCATCGCTCACGTACGCAAGCTTGATGATGAGTCCGGCCGCGCTCAAGGCGTTGAGGCAGTGATTAAACTCACCAAACGGCGAATAGACTGCGATGGCTTCTTTCAAAGCAATAATGCGCTTGTCGACAAACTCACACCGTTCCCTGATCGAATGAACTTTTTCAAAGAGCGATTCTGCCTGCAAACTCTTGGGCGGGATCGCCGTTGGGATGGCTTGAAAGCGTTTGAGAAACCAAACCGCTTTGCGCACATAGTGGAGCTTGGTCTCGTTGCCAGAAAGGCGCTTGAGAAATTTTTCATCAGCAAAACTTTCACCTGTCACGTCGATATGAAGCACGCCAACAGTATGCAGTGATTCGATGATGCTCTCTGAATCAGCGCGCAGTGCCACGAGCGATATTTTTCGTACCGGCAAGACACTCATACGACCTCCGCAGTAACGGTCATCCACCCATCATCGGTGTCGATTGCGACGACGCGTTTCTTGGCCTTGGCAATTTTGCCGCGCGTCACCATGGCCACCTGCTCGTCGCCAAGTGAGATCTTGATGCGCTTAATGGCTTCTTGGGTTTGAGGAATCAGCACTTTGTCGAAGAGATTGACCTTTTGTGAAGCTTTGCGCAGTTCACGTTCAATGAGGCGATTTTCTTCAGTCAAAAAACGTAGGCGTGTTTCGCTCTGAAGATAGGCCTTAATCAGTGGCAGCGAGCGAATGAGCCATGGAGCCGTGTGAAAATAGACGACGGGTTTTGTCTTAAAACTGAGCGACAAAAACACGTTGATGCTCACGCCGGCAATGCTCTTATTGGTAACCTTAATGTCGTCGATTTGAATGAGGTCGACAAGCGGCATTTCATGGCTGTCGCCAAAAAATAAAACATACGGTGATAATGCGGCGAAGTCTTCTTGGTGCGCTCGACGAGCATCGTCGATACTGCGGCGAATACGATTTTGTTCGATTTGCAGCTGTTCTTGTTTAACCTTGAGCACGGGGAGATAGTGCTCATACAATTTCTCCTGGCGCTTAAGTCGGGTCAATTCCGATTTGTTGAGTTTATAATCGTGACTCATCAACAGCTCACCTTATTACGCCACATTGCTCGCGGGCCAGTATTGCTCAATGAGGGTGCGCTTCACGTCGGTTTCTTCGCGCGTGAAGTGACGGGCGAGTATGCGCCAACCAAGATTGAGTTGTTCAACGAGCGGCAGATTCACCGAAAGATCCATCATTTTCTCCTCGAATTCCTGCGCGAAACTTAAGAGTTTCTCATCATAAGACGATACCGAAAAGCCCATGGCCTGCTGCTGACGAACCTTTTTGGCGCCGTCGTAGAGGCGTATCATCGTGTTCATGAGCGGCGCGTGATCGTCGCGCGTGCGAGCGTTCACGAGTTGCTTAAGGCGCGAAAGCGACCCGAATGGATCAATGCGACCGCCCTTGAGATAGAATTGCCCTTCGGTGATATAACCGGTGTTGTCGGGAACCGGATGGGTCACGTCGTCGCCAGGCATGGTGGTTACGGCGAGTAGCGTGATCGATCCTGCGCCTTCAATGTCGACGGCCTTTTCATAGCGCGAGGCGAGCTGGGAATATAAATCGCCAGGATAGCCTCGGTTCGACGGGATTTTGTCCATGGCTATCGAGATTTCTTTGAGCGAATCGCAAAACGCCGTCATGTCGGTCAGCAGCACGAGCACGCGTGCGCCGAAGACAGCGTATTGCTCAGCGGCCGCGAGTGCCATGTCGGGTATGAGTATGCATTCAACGACAGGATCAGCCGCGGTGTGCACGAACATGATGGTTTGATGACGTCGCGATTCAAGCTCGC
>CAZRSD010000020.1:0-10216 GCA_964602645.1 uncultured Myxococcales bacterium | reverse complement strand
AAAGAGAAACTCGTCGTATTTGACGCCCATGGCGCCGAGGATGATGATGTCGGCTTCTGCTTGCATGGCAATCCGCGCAAGCAATTCGTTGTACGGCTCGCCGGCAACACTGAAAATCGGCAGCTTCTGACTTTCAACCAGCGTGTTGAAGAGATCGATCATCGGGATGCCGGTTGCGATCATCTTCGACGGAATCACCCGTTTGATCGGATTGAATGACGGCCCACCGATCGCAATTTTTTCACCATGAGCAAGGGGCGGCCGGCCATCGATGGGTTCGCCCGAACCATTAAAAATGCGGCCGAGCAAATGATCCTGCGCGAAATTCAATTTGACAGGGTGGCCCAAAAACTCGATCTGATCGTCGGTACGAATGCCTTTTGATCCGCTAAAAACCTGAAGTGAAACGTCATTGCCGTTGATGGCGATGACCTGCGCTGATGTTTGTTCACCATTGCGTTTGTGCACGCGCGCAAGTTCCCCGTAGGCAACATTGGTGGCTTTGATGGTGATCACGGGTCCTGTGATGGTATCGATCTTGTGGTAGAGCTTTTTCATAATGTCGTCCTCACGTTTCCTATGCACGAAGCCCGTTTTCGCCGGTGTGCTTGTGCGTGGTGAGCATGTCGATTTCTGCAAGGAGTGCGCGATAGTCACTTGTGTCATCACGCGTCACATTGGCGTCGCGAAAGAGCGCGGTTAGACGCAAGAAACGATCGCGTGCTGGTGCTTTGCTTTCGAAATTAAATTCGTGATCGATGACCGCTTCAACATGTTTAAGGAGTCTTCCGACGCGGGCGTTGCTGGGCGCAGCATCGACTTGGTCAAACGCATTTTGTTGCAGAAAGACCGCATCGAAAAATTCGGCTTTGAGATACGCCACATAATCGGCGAGGCTGATGTCATTTTCGCCGACAACTTTCATTTGATCGCCAATGGCTTGGCCTTTTGCATACGCGCGCTTGAGGCGCTTGATCGAGGTAACAAAGCCCGGACAATAACGTTCATCGAGCGCAGGCGCAAGTGCATCGAGATATTTGGACCATGAATCAAGTGGCGCTATCGCTGGGAAGCGCTTAGCATATGAGCGCGCGTAGGTGAGACCGAGAAAGCAACCAACCACGGCGAGCGTGCTCTGCGTGACGGGCTCTTCGAAATTACCGCCAGCTGGTGACACCGTTCCGATCAAGGTGAGTGAACCGATCTTCGATCCAAGATGTTTGTCGTCGATGCGCACAATACCAGCCCGTTCGTAGAACGCCGCAATCAATGAACCTAAGTAGGCGGGAAATGCTTCTTCGCCGGGAATCTCTTCGAGCCTGCCGCTCATTTCACGCACCGCTTGGGCCCAGCGCGACGTGGAATCGGCGAGCACCAAAACGCGCAAGCCCATTTGGCGATAATATTCGCCCATGGTTATCGCCGTGTATACCGACGCTTCGCGGGCAGCGACGGGCATGGACGAGGTATTGCAAATAATGATGGTGCGCTCCATGAGCGAGCGACCGGTCTTTGGATCAACGAGCTCGGGGAATTCTCGCAAGGTTTCAACCACCTCACCAGCACGTTCGCCGCAGGCGGCAATGATCACGATGTCGGCGTCACCGTAGCGCGACACGCTTTGTTGAAATACTGTTTTACCAGACCCGAATGGACCTGGAATGCAGGCGGTGCCGCCTTCCGCTATCGGAAAGAGTGCGTCGACAATGCGGACTTTTGTAGTAAGCGGCAAGGTTGGTTTGAGCCGCTCTTGATAAACTTTAAGCGGAATTTTCACCGGCCATTTTTGCGATAGGGTGACGTTGATGCGCTCAAGCGTATCCGTATGTTCAAGTTTAGCGATGACATTGTGTGCTTTCACGGTGGCGGCGGGTGCAATGTCGATAACGCGATAGAATCCAATCTTAGCAAAAGGCACCATGATGCGGTGATCGAAGATACCTTCTTTGACGACACCTATAGTTTGGCCACGCACCACAATATCGCCGCAACTCGCCACCGGTGTAAATGCAAAGGTCGCGTCTTTATCGATGGTGTCGATGTACGATCCGCGTTTGAGAAAATAGCCGTCGGCTTGTGCGAGTTTACCGAGTGGATTGCCGAGTCCGTCGAAGACATTGCCCAAAAGACCGGGTCCAAGCTCGATGCTCAAGAGTTCGCGCGTGAACTCGATCACCTGGCCTGCTTTGATGTCGGTGGTGTCTTCAAAAACTTGCGCGTCAAACTCCTGGCCGCGTATGCGAATGATTTCAGCTTTGAGGCGCCGTTTGTTGCCGCGCTTCTTATCGATCTCGTCAAGAATAATGTAGGCAACTTCATTCATGGCCACGGCGTTGTCGGTGATACCGGTGACCATGTTGCCGTTAATGCCTTTAACTCTGGCGTGTGTCTGTGACAGATTAAGCTCGACCATCGTGAGCTCCTTCAGATACCATTGATAAAATGCTTGCGAGTACCGCGTTGCCACGTTCTTGCGTGAGTGAAGCGTTTCGCTCGCAACGCATTAATTTGATGAAATAGGCAAAGACATGATCAACTGAGAACGGATCATCATCGACTAGTTCGTCGACAATCGCTATTAACTCATTACTGACGGCGTTTTCGAGTGCGGCTGGGTTTTTGTCCATGAGCGCATGCTCGAGCCTTACGTACGCGTGATGCCGGGCAAGAACTTCACCATCGGCTATGAAGGCGTCGTCTTGCAACCACGCTCCGAGCGTGTTTGTCGACGATGGCTCATGTGATGTTAACCCACTCTTTGATGCGAGAAGATGGGCGAGAATTTGATAGAGCCGCACAGCACTATCGGCATAGCGCCCAATGAAGTCGGCCATGCATGCCTGTTTGAGCCAAAGCCAATACAAATAGCGTCGAGAGAGCGGATCAGCGAGTGCTTGTTGTGGCATCGCAAAATCGAAAGAGGCGGTAGGGTCGATGATGGTCTCGTTGAGCGGCGCGCAGTTGATGCGTGTCATGGCATGCAGACGTTCAAGATCGGCGGCAATGTCCGTCGACAAGCAGTCTTCGCTCAATTGTATGAAGTCCGCGCTGCTCATGGGCGGTGGTGCCATGAGGTCGATCGGCTTTAGGCTTGTGAGAAAATAGGGTAACAGCATGTTAGGCCATGACCAAACGCGACCCTGCGTCTTGGGGCGTCGCACGATTCGGCGCCGTAAAATATTTGCGCAAGCTGGGCTCGATGAGTCGCAACAACTCTTGAGCTATCGTGTCAACGCGAAAATCCCACACATAATGTTCGCCACGCTTGAGTAGTGCGAAGCCTTCGATACCTTCTTCGTCAATTAAACGCAGATCGCAATTTTTATCGAGCGCATCGAAAATGGCGCCGGCAAAATAGGTTGCGAGTGTTGTCTTTAATTCTTTGGGAACCAGAACATCAAGATTGCATGGATTGGTCTTGACGTATTCAACGATGAGACGCTCGAGCACTTCTTTCAAAAACGTGGGCTCCTTGAGCGTGATGCGCACGCTTTCTTTGATCGCCGGGAAGAACATTTGATCTTTGAGGCGGTCAGCGAGCTTCATCGAAAAATCGCGCGCCGAAAGTTCGAGTTCAGCAGCCATCTTGCGCTTCTCGCGCGCTACCAAAGCACGCGCCTCGTCGACATAGCCCTGGGCTTCCGCGCGGGCTTTTTCAATGATCGCGTGAGCGTCAGCTTCTGCATGCTTAAGAATCTCATCACGTTCGCGTTTGGCTTTGTCGATAGCATCGTTGCGAATGCGGTCTATGAGTTGATCGATGCCACTATCTTGCCTATTCATTGTGCTCCTCGGCAACGAAAGTTCTGCGCCCAACTAATGACGCGTCGTTTACCAACCAAAAAAATTCAATGCTCAAGGAAGAAACAACCAAAAAAGAAGGTTGCTGTAAACCGCCGTCCCATTCTTGTACGCGTAACATCGTTAATTACAAAAAAGCTCGCTGACCAAGACGGGCATGGCAAAAATCGGCGTCGCGGACTCCACGTTTTGGGTGAGTTCGATTTCGTCAGACGGCTTTGCGCATTTTGATCGATATAAACGAGTGAAGAGGCCACTCACCCCTAAAATCACCGTAGCCCCGAGCGTTGTAACGCCACTTATTACAGTGGCCGTTTCGTCATTGTTGCCTTCGAAACCCGTGGCGAACATCAAGGTGGTGATGCCGCCGCCTAGAAACGTGATCAATGCCGCTGCGTACCACCCTTGCTCAAGCCTTACGATGGGAGCAGGTGGATTGGTGAAAGGCACCAGGGAAAACGCTCCAGCCGTGAATACCAAGCCTGGCTGGTTTACGTCGACAACGCGCGCCTTATATGTTTTGCTTTCCACCGCCTCGCGTGCGTCATCAGCGCTGGTTGTGTGTACGGTCCAACGCGAAAAGGTTTTGTCGAGACGAGCGCAGATCTCTTGTGCACGTTGCTTCATGACGACATCGACATCCCGTGATTCGTGCACGAGATCGGCGTGTTCGGCACTATGGATGAGGACCAAGGGCAGACCCGATTCAAGGATATTGGTCTCAGCAAAGATCGTGATGGATGTTGCGGCGATTATAGGGACAACAATGGCGTGGCCAAGCATAAATACCTCGTCAAACACTTAATTTGTGTTGATGAAGTTTCGAACATAAACCCACAAACGCTTTGATTTATGCCGCATGCTTCACCATGGTCGTGTTGACGAGTAAAAAAAAGCCCAGGCTAGCCCGGGCTTTGTCGGCGAAGAGTCAAACGACTAGTTGCCGGTTGCTTTAGCAACAGCTGCAGCTGCGAAGTCTTCATCGGTAGCTGCTTTTTCTTGGTCAGCAGCGGAGAGTTTAGCGAGCGCACCCGTGATCAAGTTAGCTGGCAAACCGAGCTTTGTAGCCAGTTGTCCTGCCATAGGAGCCACCACAGGCAAAGCCTTCTGTGCGAGCGCCATCAATTCTGGGCCGTGTTCAGAAATGATTTGGCTAGCCTTACCAGCGAGATTTTTAGCGATGTCGGCTGCCGAGATTATTGCACTTTTAATCTTGTTACCAATTTTTTTGATCGTCTCGAGGAAAAATGCTTGTTGTGCATCTTCGCTGAGGGTCAAGTTGTCGCTGTTACCAAACTCTTCAGCAACGGCGCCGACGACCATGCCTTCAACAACTTTCAATTGCGAATCAGTTAGGCCATTCAAATAGCCATGTTGTTCGAGACCGTTAAGAATTTGGTTTTGAACATTTTCAAAGGAAATAGTTTCCGCTTGAACGTTGACGCCGAGCAAGAATAGAGCGGCGACAGCTGAGAAAATCATTTGTTTCATAAGTATCTCCATTTATTCAGTTATGAGAATTGACCCCGCTTACGTGCGGAGTCTGGAAGTACCTAGTATTGAATTGACAAGCTGGCAGGGTGATCTCTCCAGGTGATCATGAGGTGATTGTTCAAGCACAGCGAGGCCGATGATGTTGTGTAACGGACAGCTATACGCTCGCGATGTGAGGCACGATTTGACGACGAGAATATGACGTCACGCTTGGTTGGCTACAAAAATGGTGATTAATGTGGTAAGGCCATTTTAGATTGCGGATTTTTGTGCATATAAAATCCCCTGGTTTTATGAATTAAGTGCTTGCGGCAAAAAACCAACGGTGCTGGTTTTTAAATGAAACAATGAGTTCCACGCTCCACAAGCAAGAAGTCAATAAGAGGCGAGAATGGCGAAGAGTCCGTTAAAAGATAAGGATTTTGTACCAGATGATGCGTCCTTAGGAGAAATCTTAGGAAGCCGCTGGGCACGCTACCAAGAGACGGTCAAGGCGCTCGAGGTCAGAAAGCTCTATCCGGAAATGTACTGGTATGGTCCTTCGAGCGGGTGGGCGCCACGATTTTGCATTGGCGAAGTGACGGTATGCGGTATCTACCTTGCGCAAAATCCATTGATGGGTCTTGTTGGCGTTGGCGATAAGGTCGGCAGTTACCTCGACAAGGATCCGAAATTATCTCCACGTGCTCGTGCGCTCTATGAAATGACGCCAAAGAAGGGCCCTTTGCGCTGGATTGAAGCGCAACTTGCAACGCGAGGTGATCTCGATGCGTTTTTGTCGCTGGTCGACGGCAAACTTCGTGCTCTCGCCAAGGAAGGCGTGAAGCCTAAAGAAGGCCCGCCGCCGCCACGAATCAAAAAGCGCGATTCTGGTCCTGCAAAAGCTCCTGGCAAACCAGGCCGCAAACCACTCAAGCAAGCGCCGCCAAAAGAATTGCCGGTGCAGCTTGGGCCACCAAAACAATTTTCGATCGGCGTTATTTTGCGCGGTGGACGAGGGTAGTCGACAGGTCGACATCGGGGCCCCCGGCTCAAGGCCGGGATAGGCTCGACTGCTAGGTAATCTCCACGGCGTCCAAAAACACAACTGAGACACGTAGCCTCACCGCGAATCCTCTTGCGTGGTGACTTTCTTCACACTTGTGATGTCGCCGCCGAAAATTTCAAGCGCTTTTTTTACGAGCGGATTATTGGCGGCGCGCTCGTAGAGTGCTTGTTCGTCGAGCTTGTGCTTTTCTTCATCTGCTTCCCACACGGTCTTCACCGCTTTTATCGACGGGGCCGGTGACTTTTTAAGCTCGAGCGTTACGGCGAGCTTTCGACCAAACACCTGTTCTATCGCCTCGAAAAATGCCTTGCTCGTTCGTTGCATATTAACCTGCTCATAGTGGAACGACAGCTCAAAATGCAGCACGAGTTGATTTAGCCCTTGCATGACCGGGCGTGCGTGACGCAGATGGCTCGCAAGTGCGGGCAAGCTGCGATCGAGATGCGCGACGAGCGCGCTAAACTGCGCAATGATGTCGCCTTCAGCAGGTTGTGGTGTCATCGTGGCTTCGCGTGCAAGCGCCGGGATGTCCTTGGGCAAAGGCCTATTGTGCATAATGGCGTCGAGCTTTTGCAGACAATAGTTGATGGTGATGGCATCGCCCATAGGTGGACGCAGTGCCGTGCGCAACATGAAAAGCTCGAGCGCAAGCAACGGCTTTTGTGCGGCAAAGACGTGGCTCATGCCATCGATGGCCATCGAGAAGAGTCGCTTCAGATCGGCTTTATCGAAGCGTTTGGCGAGACGAATGTCCTCATCGTCAACCGCAGGAAGGATGGTGCGCAGATTTTTCGCTTCAACGTGGGCCGCGAGCGACAAAACGCGAAAGCGCTCTGCAAGTGCATCCATCAAATGGCACAGATCGAGACCACGCTCATAGACGTCTTTAACGACGACCAACGCCGCATCAACGTTGCCTTCGATAAGTGCAAGAGCAATATCTTTTACCGCTTGATGGCTCACTACACCGAGTGTGGTCGCCACCATTTCGGCACAATAGTGCGGACAATTCTTCGTGCAAATCTGCTCAAGCATGCTCAGCGCATCGCGCATGCCGCCGTCGGCAAGTTCGGCAATCAGGCGTAAACCATCGTCATCGACCGAGATATTTTCTTGCGCCATGACATCTTTGAGCGCATGAAAAATCGTTTCGATCGACATGCGACGAAAATCGTAGCGCTGCACGCGAGACAATATCGTCTTCGGTATTTTATGCACTTCGGTGGTGGCGAAGATAAACATCACATGGGGCGGTGGCTCTTCAAGAATCTTCAGCAACGCATTGAAAGCGCTGGTTGAGAGCATGTGCACTTCATCGATGATGAAGATCTTATACTTTGCCGATGCTGGTTGATACCGCGCGCTGTCGCGCAGTTCGCGAATATCATCGACACCCGTGTGGCTTGCGCCGTCGATTTCAATGACGTCGAGCGACGAAAAGTCGTCGATGGCTTGACACTGCGCGCAGTGGCCACATGGATCGGTGTCCTTCGGGCTTAAGCAAACGAGTGCTTTAGCAACCAAGCGCGCGATCGTGGTTTTACCGATGCCTCGTCCGCCGGTAAACAACAACGCGTGCGCAACACGGCCCGACCCAATCGATGCTTTAAGTGTAGCGACGACGAGGTCTTGGCCAACCACAGCGCTAAACGATTGTGGTCGATATTTTCGAGCTAAAACCACATGACTCATGGCAATGACTAAGACCTCATGAACTCGCGACGAAACGCTTTATCGGAAAAATTTAATACCGGCCTGACGAAATAATTCGTGATGCTGAATATCGATCAATTTGGTGATCGCCTGCTGCCCCAGTTCATAAATGGTGTCAATTTCCTGCTTGGAAAAGGGCTTTTGCTCGCCGGTGCATTGAAAATCGATGAGCTGACCACCGGATGAGCCCACCATGTTGCAGTCGGCTGTTGCCGCGATGTCTTCTTGAAAATTCAAATCAAGCATCACGTTACCCTTGACCATGCCGAGGGAGACCGCTGCAATGGGCCGAACGATGATGTCTTCCATTGTCGTCATTTTTAGCTGCCCAGCTTTTATGAGCGAGGCTACATGGGCGCAGAGCGCAACATACGCGCCCGTGATCGCAGCGCAACGTGTGCCTGCATCAGCTTGAATGACGTCACAGTCAATGAGCAAGGTTCGTTGTCCAATAGCGTCGAGATTGACTGCTTGTCGAATAGAGCGACCGATCAACCGCGAAATTTCCACCGAACGGCCATCGTTCTTAAGCTTGGTGATCGCGCGTTGCTTACGTTGTGCGGTTGAGCCCGGCAGCATATTGTATTCGGCGGAAAGCCAACCGCCGACCTCGAAGCGATGATGCGGCACGCGCGGCTCGCTGGTCACCACCAAAATAATCTTCGTGTCTCCAACCGAAATCAAAACTGACCCCTCGTGATTCTTCAGGTAACCAATTTCGATCTTGATCGGCCTTAACTCATCATTCTTACGACCATCTATGCGCATAATGCCCTCAAATAGCAGGTGCCCCGCTGTTATGGCCTTTTTTGCCCGCTTTGGGGAGACCGTTTGGCGCAAATTATCCTGCCTTTCGTTAAAGCGAGCTCGTGCACCCTTTTCAACGTGGTGGTTCATGGCTAGTAATCTGGAGTGCACAAAAATTGGAGAAACATATGCGCATAATTTTAGGCTTCGGTTTCATTGGGCTCATGTTGGTTTTGGATGGTTGCTCGTCGGTAACCAGGCAAACAAAGAAGGCGATGATCCTTGATGCGTCGCAAGAGTCAGACATTGAAGGCACGGGCACAAGCTCGGCCGATATTCGATCGATGGCTGAACGCATGGCGCGAGAAATCGCTGGCATCGAGTGGGCAGCTGGGCCGGGTGCGCCAAAAGGTGGCAAGAAGCGCATTGCGCTGCTCGAAATCGATAATCAAACCCGCTTTCCGCTCAATCCCAATCTGATCAAAGATCGTCTGCTCACCGATCTCGTGGAATTTTCCATGGGCACCAATCTCGAGTTCACCGAAAATCCGAATGGCGCCGAGCTGTTTTTGTCGGCGCGCATCACCGCTTTGTCGAAGGGAACGGCCGAAGGCGTGAGCGATTATTTGCTCTACAGCTTCAAGCTTGTCGACAAAGCCGACACGGTGAAATGGATGAAAGCGTACGAAACCAAGAAGCAGGGCAGTGTTGGTGTCATGTATCGCTAAGAGGCGAGAACAACAAGGTGAGGAGGTTTTATGAAGGGCATTATTTCGTTGATTATGATTGCTGCTGCAACGTTGGTCATCGGTTCGTGTACGCCGATAAAGCGCGCACAAACTGGTCTAGCACGCAGCATCGCGGGCAGTGAAGTCATCAAAGTTGGTGACCATGAAGTGTATTGTTCTGAAGGCAAAGTTTGTGCTGAAGTCGACGTGCTTGCGATCAGTGCCGAAGATCGCGACGGGGGTCGAGTCCGCGTGACGCTCAAAAATCGCACCGGCAATACGGCGCTTGTGCAAATCCGTTTACAGATCAGAAATGCTGGCAACGGTGACATCCTCACGGAAACGCGCCCAGAAAACGTGGCATTGCCCGGCACCCAAGAAAAGATCTACGAAATGCCCGGTGTGAATCGTCACGGTGGCGTCGTGCGCGTGTTGCTCAATACGGCCCGCTAGCAAAAGTGCTTCTGTGGTGAAAAACGTGGGCGCCTTTCGAATCTAGCGCGCTCACGCTTGCACGCTTTCGTTTGGTTGACGACAAACAAAAAAAGCGCCGTACACCCCTACCAACTTTCTACCGTTGCTCCCTTCCGGGCCTGGCGGGGTTTGAAAGCGATAAGTCATACAGCGCCTGGCGGAGAGAGAGGGATTCGAACCCTCGATGCCCTTTTGAGACATACACGATTTC
>CAZRSD010000019.1:14046-15217 GCA_964602645.1 uncultured Myxococcales bacterium | reverse complement strand
GACCACGATCAAAACCTGCGCGAATGGCGCTTAAGATACCAAAACCAAAAATTCCGCCGACAGCCGATTCCAAACCAAACGCGGAATCGATGATGAGGCGAAAGCTATGCCCAATCTCGCTGCGAAAGAAAAATAGGATAATGAGACAAGTGCCGACATAGGCTATCGCCATCACAGGCACGAGTGCAGACACGACGTGTGCGAAACGTTTTAGGCCACCCAAGATGACACCGCCGACGAGCAGCGCTAAGGGGATGCCAAAATAGAGCGGATTAATCTTGAGTTCGCTCACGGGCAAACTGAGCGCGTGCACTTGCACAAGATTGCCAACGGTTAATGCCGACGTGATGGTGAAGATGCAGAAGAGAATGCTGAGCGGTTTCCACTTGAGGCCGTCGCGAATGTAAAACATCGGACCGCCAACCCACTCGCCCTTTTCGTTTTTGGTTTGGAAATTGACCCCCAAAAAGCAGCCGACGTATTTCGTTATCGACGCCAAAATGGCCATGACCCACATCCACAACAAGGCGCCGGGCCCGCCGGTCATAATAGCAATCGCAACACCAGAAATGTTGCCGGTACCGAGATTACCCCCTAGTATCGCCGCCATTGCGCCAAACGACGAGATACCGCCCTTTCGCTCTTTGAGCGTGACTAAAGATACTGCGGTTCTGAGCTTAGTTAGTTGCAAGAAGCGCAAGCGAATAGAAAAATAGCCGCCGACAATAACGATGACGGGAAAGATCACAGCGAGCGTAATAACTTCTTTCGCAGTCTCGATCATGATGCGCCTTTTGCTCGTGAGCGAATTACAATTGATTGCCAATTAAAAACTGTGGCTATGTCATAACGCTTGGAGCGGTGGTCGCAAGAGGTACCGTGCTCAGCTTAGATAATGCTTATTTTGCGCCGCGTAAAACGGCATCCGCAGAAAAACGCCCTGCGCCCGCAGCCATGATGGTGGAGAAGCCTATCAAATACATGAAGGCGAGTTCCTTTTTGGCGAATGGGTCGGCACCGTGCACTACAAAAAAAGCAACTGCCATCGCAAACACTACAGGAAGCGCAGCAAAGCGTGTGAAAATGCCGATGATGATCAAGACGGGACACAAGAGTTCAGCGCCAACCGTGAGCGTAAGACTAATGGGCGAGCCAAGGCCAATAGGATCGG
>CAZRSD010000019.1:6265-14036 GCA_964602645.1 uncultured Myxococcales bacterium | reverse complement strand
GTGGAGCTTGCTTGAGAAGTCCAACAATTTGGGCAAGCCATGGCGAATAGCGAGGGTGGCTGCAAAGCCAACGCGCAATATCAAAAGCCCGAGAGCGGTGAAATCCATGTTCGTTCTCCTCGTTTAAAACGCTGAGAGAGCTATAAGGTCAAATCGGATGGAATGAAAGGAGTGTGGGTTATCCAATCGACAAGGCTGGATTTTGCGAAAGTTGAATGAGCACGGCACTCTTGAAGTTGTGTGCTTTCTCAAGGAGCATTTCGTGACCATCGTCACGTTCGTTTGTCACCGTTGCAACCCACGATGCGACCATGGCGTCGACAAACGCGACGAACGATGACGATAGATCTGATCCTACAAAGATGCTCGAAAGATCGTGGACTGCAATTTCGCTAAGTGGTGTCTCTCGTGAAAGAAAGGCGTTGACGACGGTGCGCGCAAAAATATTGGCGTGCGATAAATGAGTCTTTCCGATGAGCGCATCCTGCTTAAAACCTAGTCCGCATGCAATGAATCGCGCACGAAAGAGAATTTCGTTGACCGCCGCGAGCGTGATATTGAGTTCGCTCAGATTTTCGAAATAGCGCACGGTGAGCTTTTTCGCCGAGACTAGGCCTTCGTAGAAGCGCGGTTCACCGAGCGTCAACGCTTGTGCAACTTCACGCAACGGTGAATCGAGGTGACAATAGTCGTCACCCAAAAGATGGTCGGTTGAACCGAGCCTCGATGTGAGGAGCTTGCGCATATTCGTGAGCGCTGAGCGGCCAAGGCGGATGAGGAATTTAACCGAGTGCTGCATGAGGGCATGAGCCGCATCCGCGAGCTTAGCGTTGCTGCTTTGAAAAAGTCCAACTTCGACGAGCAGTTTGACGTAGTGAGCAGTTTTGCTCATGGCATCAACATCGCCAAAATCGCCGGATAACGACGCGTGCATATTCGCTGTTGCGTGTACGAGAGCTTGCCAAAAGCGCGACTTCTGCTCGTCGGTACAGGCTTGTAGTGCTGTTTTCAAAAACGGATAGGCATCGAGTTCGGAACTCTTAATGAGGCTCATTGGCATCATGACGTTGTCGGCGTGAGCATCGGCGTGATGCATGAGCTTGTTAATTTCCTGCTTGCTGAGTGGCGAAAAGAACTGCAGGCGTTCTTCTCGTGGCAAGATGCCAAAGTCGAGCAGGCGATTGTCGCGCCATCGCAGGCTTTGTTCTTCAAGCGCCGAGATAAGCTCGAAGCGCAAACTTTCGAGCAAACGCAGCGCAAATTCGAGATCGCGTCCGTACAAACGCTCAAGAAATGTGTGCAGCATATGCGCGAGGCTGTGCTCCGCATCGTCGGCAAAACACACCAAAAAGCGGCCGTCGGGACTGGTGGAAAAGAGTTCGGAATAGTCAAAGGGCTCTTCGCCGGCACTGAGATCATAGATCGTTGACGTCATCTTAAACATGACACCGATCAATTCCATATCAAGATGGTAAATTTGCGATACCGCAACGTCGGCATTCGCTTCAAAGAGCAACGAAAAATAATGCCCGAGCGCTCTCGGATTGAGCTGGTCGTTTGACCAGGCCTCAAAATCCAAGAGTTCTTGTATTTGTGTGGGGTGCATCATTTCGACAAGCTCAAGCGAGGATTCGGCGCCCACTTCACGAATGATGAGCAAAAGGTCAGGAGTTTTCATCGCGCGCACGACTTTACGCGGCGCTTCATGATTGATGATGAAATCCAACCGCTTTTTTGCAGGCAGGTTATGGAGGGAGTCTGGCGAAATATTGATATCTTGTAGAGCGCTCATCGTGAGCTGAATAAATCATACATTATCAAAGCTCGCAACGGGGGTGCCTCTCGTCACTGTCGCGAGACTAAACACTTTTATGGGCCATTTTTTTCAAACGCAAAAAAAAACGACGGAATTTTCACCCATGGCGTTAAGTCTAAGGTAGTAAAAGATGTGCGAATTGTTGACGAAATGGCATTTCTCCATAATGAAGAGCGGTGAGTAAGGCGAAGGCAAGTCCCTTCCGATTGAGAAAGAATAACCATGCACATGAATGAAGAGACGCATGCAATGGGTACCAAAAAAGATCGTCGCCAAGAGCTTCGAGAAGATTTAAAGCTGCGTAATATTGAGGCCCGAATGGCCGGAGGTAAGGAGCGCATTGATAAGCAACACGCGGCAAGCAAACTGACGGCGCGGGAGCGGATTGAAATCCTGCTCGACCCAGGGACGTTCGTTGAAATTGATCGGTTCCGCATTCATCAATGCCGCAACTTCGGCATGCAAGATAAGAAATTTCTCGGCGACGGATTGGTTTCTGGCTTTGGTCAGATCGATGGGCGTCAGATTTTTATTTACGCGCAAGATTTCACTATATTTGGCGGTTCATTGTCGGAAACGGTGGCACAGAAGATTTGCAAAATTTATGATCTCGCGATGAAGGCCGGTGTGCCGGTGATCGGTTTATCCGACTCCGGTGGCGCGCGTATTCAAGAAGGCGTGCAGTCGCTTGCGGGTTATGCGGAGATCTTTTGCCGCAATACGCTCGCATCGGGCGTGATACCGCAGATTTCGGTGATCATGGGACCGTCGGCTGGTGGCGCAGTGTACTCACCGGCGCTGACCGATTTTATTTTGATGGTGCGCGATTCGAGCTACATGTTCCTGACTGGCCCCGACGTCATCAAGACAGTGACGCATGAAGAAGTAACTATGGAAGAACTCGGCGGCGCCGAGACGCACAACACCAAGAGCGGTGTTGCGCATTTTGCCTATAGCGATGACTCCCAAGCACTTGAAGCCGTGCGCAACTTGCTTTCGTATTTGCCGTCGAACAATGCCGAAGAACCACCCACAATTAATTGTAGCGATGACCCAGAGCGACGCGATGAGAAATTGAAGACCATAGTCCCAGCCCAGCCCAACAAGCCTTACGACGTGCGCGACATCATCGAATGTGTTGTCGACGAGCGGCACTTTTTCGAAGTGCAGCAGCATTTTGCACAAAATATTGTCGTCGGTTTTGCACGCATGCAGGGAAGGCCTGTTGGTATTGTTGCAAACCAACCACAAAATCTTGCAGGTGCGATCGATATTGATGCTTCCGACAAAGCCGCTCGTTTCGTGCGTTTCTGCGATTGCTTTAATATCCCGATCATCACATTTGTCGACGTTCCGGGCTTTCTTCCTGGCACGGCGCAGGAATTTGGCGGTGTGATTCGCCACGGTGCAAAACTCTTGTACGCCTATGCCGAGGCGACCGTGCCTAAGATCACCGTGATTTTGCGCAAAGCCTACGGCGGCGCTTACTGCGTGATGGGACCAAAACACCTGCGCGCCGATCTTAATTTTGCCCTGCCCACCGCCGAGATCGCCGTGATGGGTGCCGAAGGGGCGGTCAACATCGTCATGCGCGAAGAGCTCAACGCCGCGCAAGATAAGGCCAAGCGCTTCGCCGAGCTTACCGAACAGTATCGCGAGCAGTTTCAAAATCCCTATCGAGCAGCGGAACTCGGTTATATCGACGAGGTCATCCTACCCGAAGATATGCGACCAAGATTTTGCCAGGCGTTGAATTTACTGCGTGATAAGCGCGACACCATGCCGACGAAAAAGCATGGCAACATCCCTCTGTAGGTGATTCTAACAATGACTCAAAAAATTAAGAAAGTTCTCGTCGCGAATCGTGGAGAAATCGCTGTGCGCGTAGTTCGAACCTGTCGCGATCTAGGAATTGAATCGGTTGGTGTATATTCAGACCCCGATCGCAAAGCACTACACGTACGTTTCGCGACGGAAGCATACCATATTGGTCCTGCATCTCCGAAGGAAAGCTATCTCAACATTGATACGATCATCGATGTAGCAAAGCGATCAGGCGCTGATGCCGTGCATCCGGGCTATGGCTTTTTGTCGGAGAACCCTGATTTTGCCGACGCAGTGCAAGCGGCGGGCTTGATCTTCATCGGCCCGAAATCAAAATCAATGGAAGCCATGGGTACAAAAACCCGCGCACGTCAAGTGATGATGAAGGCTGGTGTGCCCGTGGTGCCCGGTACTGAGGATCCGGTGAAGAGCGAGGAGGAAGCGAAGAAAATAGCTAAGTCCATCGGTTTTCCGGTCATGCTCAAGGCTGTCGCTGGCGGCGGTGGCAAGGGCATGCGTAAGGTTGATCGAGAAGAGGATTTTGTCTCGGCATTTCGCATGGCCCAGAGTGAAGCCCGCAATTCGTTTGGCAATGACGAAGTCTATATCGAGAAATTTCTTAACAAGCCGCGGCATATCGAAATGCAGATCATGGCCGATCAGTACGGCAATGTTGCGGTATTCGTTGAGCGCGAATGCTCGGTGCAGCGAAGGCATCAGAAATTGCTCGAGGAATCGCCAAGCCCCTTCGTTGACCCACAAATGCGGCAAAAAATGGCTGACGTCGCACGCATGGCGGCGCGCGCCGTTGATTACGTCGGTGCCGGCACAATCGAATTTTTGGTGGACGACAAAAAGAATTTCTACTTCATGGAAATGAATACGCGTCTGCAAGTGGAACACCCGATCACGGAGATGGTTTCCGGGCTCGATCTCGTCGAGGAGCAAATTAAAGTTGCCGAAGGCATGAAACTTGCGCCTTATGATTTTACGAAAAACTTCAACGGTTGGGCGATGGAGGCGCGCATTTGCGCTGAAGACCCGTCGAGAGATTTCGTGCCAACGCCGGGCAAAGTGACACATATGCGTGTGCCCGGTGGCCCGTATGTTCGCACCGACACGGGCATCTATGCGGGCTCTGAGATCACGCCCGACTACGATCCGATGATCGCAAAATTAATTTCGTGGGGTCCCACGCGCGACATCGCGCGGCGCCGACTCGACCGTGCGCTCATGGAATTTACCTTGAAGGGTTGCACGACGAATACGATGTTTTTGCGGCAAATATTGGCGTATGAGCCTTTTGTCGCCGGTAATTATGATACCGGTCTCATCGCAAATTACGTTAACGACGCGCCGGCTTGGTATCGAGACGAGCATCGCATCGTCGCGCTCTTGGGGGCTGCAATTTTTAATTTCGAGAAGGAAAAGCGCCTTATTTCACAAATTAGCGTCAAAGCACGAAAAAGTGCACCGAACCAAGCGACGCGGTGGAAGAGCACTAAACCTTGTCAGACTTTTTAACGCCCTCGGAGCCTCTCTAGATAGGAATTGCCCTTATGGTGAAAATGAAATTCGTAGGCGTTGTTGATCAGCAAGAGCATCGCATCACAGTGGATGATCATGAATGCGACGATGGTATCTACACCGTTGAGCTCGACGGCAAGGTCTATCACGTCGATGCGCAGACGATGCCTTCGGAGATTGTCTCGGCACTGATCGAAAACAAGAGCTATGATCTCGATTTGGATGACAAGGATCAGTCAAACGATCCGCTCGACGGACGCTTGGCCGTACGCGTGCGCGGACGCGTGGTGCGACTTGAGATGCTTGAGCATCGTCGCAAAAAAATGAAAGACGCTGCAATTGCGCACTTCACGCAGTCGGGTGTCATTCACGTGAAGTCACCCATGCCCGGTAAGGTGCTCCGCTATCTCGTCGAAGAGGGAGAGAACGTCACCGAAGGTCAGGGGCTTGTTGTTGTTGAAGCGATGAAGATGGAAAACGAATTGCAATCACCTAAAACGGGTGTCGTGAAATCTATCTCGTCTGCTGTGGGCACTGCCGTAGACGGTGGAACGCTGCTGATGGTGATTGAGTAGCGGCGTTTTTTACCATTCCTATCGTTCCGGATGCAGAAGAGCTGGTTAAGCCATCTCTTCTGCATCCGGAACGACGAGGATGGTAGATAACCCTAATACCTAATTCTCGCCCTCACCGGTAAATGATCGGATGCGACGCCTGCTTCGCTTACGACGCGGTAGTCCACGAATGACAGCGATTTGCCGAAGAGAAAGATATGGTCGAGCTGGCGATCAGGGTCATTGCTCGGAAAGGTGTACAGTTCAAATTTGGTTTGGTTGGGCGCATCGAGCGTGGGAACATGAAGGTCTGTGGCGTTGGCGACAAGCCACGATAGCGTTGTTTCTTTGGAATAGTCCATGTCTGGGTCGTCGGCAAAATCGGCTTTCTTTTGCGCATCGGGAAGGACTGTATTGAAGTCCCCACCCAAAATGACCGGCATCTTGAGTTCGTTGATGTAGTCGTTGGTTATTTTGATTTGCTCTTCGCGAGCCGCGATTTCCCACGCTTCGAGATGAAGATTGAGGAGCGCGATTTTTTTGCCGCCAACCTCGACGTCAACACGTTCAATGCCGCGATCGAGATAGCCTAGGTTGTACCAGTAGGAATTTGATTTAGGCTTTTCGAAAATGATGCGCTGATGATTTGAAATCGGAAAGCGCGAGAGGATGCAGTTTGCCGAGCGAATATAACCAAGGTGATGTGCAGGAGGCCAATACGGAAAGGGAAGATAGTTTTTTTCCCACACATTGGCGCACGCATGATACGAATGCTTGGTCTTTTGCTTGATGAAATCGAGCTGATTGATGCGAAACGTGCGATGGGAGTCGAGGTCGACTTCTTGCATCATGATGATGTCGGCATTCATCGCCGCTATTGCGTCGGCAAGCATGTTCACTTGCTTGAGCGTGGTGTCTTTATCGCGATAATCCCATGCTTGTTCTTTCACGCCTTGCCCGTGGCCAATGTTGTAGGAAACGACCACCAAATGCTCTGGCGCTGGCCAAACTTGCGCATCCTTCACGGGGTCGATGGCCAATGTTGAACGTGTTGGCAAACTGCCGCCTACTGCCCACCAAACAAAGACGAGCCCGCTCACGACGAGTAATAGAGCGAGCGAAAGAACATAGCGAAAGATTGACCAAAAAAGTCGTTTGTTCATTGTGTGAACCTATTTCCGTATCGTTGCGATATCAAAACTCTCGCTCCTGCGCGCACTCTTCGTGGCTGTTTTTAAAGTCCATCTGCTAAGCGAAATGTTCACGAAAGCAGGGAATGTATCTGACATACATGACCGAGCTGAGCGAACATTTCAACGACGCAGATGGAGTTTAAAACCGCCTCTTACATGTTTTCGCGCCAGCGCATCTGCTCTTCGATAGGCAGTTCCTTGAGCCTGAGCATTTTTTTCTTAATCAGATCCTTTTTCATCTGACTCTGATAATCAACCCACAATATGCCGTTCAGGTGATCCAGTTCATGCTGAAAACAACCTCCAAGGTAATAAAAAGCTTCCCGGTCTTTATGCTCACCAAATTCATTTTGATAGCGCATTCTCACCGTATACGACCGCTTCACCTTTCCGCGAAAACCCGGGATCGACATGCAGCCCTCGTCCCAGGAGAAGGAACCTTCTTTGTAATAAATTTCTGGATTAATAAAGGCTTCCGGACCATTTGTTCCATTGCCATCGTTGTGCTCGGATGGAATGTCGATGACGAAGACGCGTTTTGAGACACCAATTTGTGGTGCTGAAAGACCGGCCATAGGCTCGGTACCCATGGTTTCGCGAATGTCTTGGACTAAACTGCGTAGGTCGTCGTCGAAATTGACGACGGGGGCCGCGACTTGTTTGAGCACTGGGTCGGGCCAGATAATAATATTTTTTACAGCCATAACGAGCGCCTTTTAAATCTTTTGTTATTCGTAACTACCATAACGAAAAGGTATATAAAATCAATAAGGGCAGGGTGGAACCACTGCCCAGTGGAATCGCTTTGCATGCCTCTTTGCTTAGGGCCAAATGCCTCGTCGCGTGTCGACCTCTTG
>CAZRSD010000019.1:0-6255 GCA_964602645.1 uncultured Myxococcales bacterium | reverse complement strand
CGTAGGCCGCGATTCTCATGCTTTTGCCTAAAGCACGCGATTTTTCGGAGACAAGCTGGTGGGTTTCAAGCATTCTTACCTCGAGCTTGTTTCGCACATCGGCTAAATCCCATGATTCACAGCGCTTGTTTTGCAGCCACTCAAAGTAGCTCACGACCACGCCACCCGAATTTGCCAGGATGTCGGGGATAACATCGATGCCGCGCTTTTCCAATATGTTTTCTCCATCGATGTCCGTCGGGCCATTAGCACCTTCAACCACGACTCTGCATTGCATGGCTTCGGCTTCTTGCTTGCGAACCTGCAGTTCCATGGCGGCAGGAATGAAGATGTCACATTTGATCGCGAAAAATTCTTCGCGCGATATTTGCTCGCCGCCGGGGTAGCCTTTGAGGCTGCGATGCACGCGGCAATATTCGGCAAGTTTGTACGGATTAAAACCTTCGGGGTGAATGAAATAACCGGTATGATCACCAACCGCGATCAAGCTCACGCCCATGCGCGAGAGAATCATGGCGGTATGCGAGCCCACGTTGCCGAAGCCTTGCACGGCGAGCGTGGCCCCTGCCAAGTTGAAATGCTTTTCTTTGGCCCATTGCGTGATGCAATGCACGATGCCGCGGCCGGTCGCCTCTTCGCGCCCTGGCGTACCGCCGCACACGACGGATTTACCAGTCACAACACCTTTAACAGCCTGTTTGTCGATGGGCGCCACAATATTGCTATAGGTGTCCATCATCCAGTCCATGATTTGCGCATTGGTACCCATATCTGGCGCAGGAATATCCCAATCAGGACCGATATTAATCCCCAAGGCGTGGGTAAAACGACGAGTAATGCGCTCAAGGTCCTCGACGTTGTGTTCACTGGGATTGAATTTTACGCCGCCTTTACCACCACCAAATGGCAACTTTTGCAAGGCGCATTTCCATGTCATCCACGTGGACATGGCTTTGCATTCGTCGAGATAGACATCCTGGTGAAAGCGAATGCCGCCCTTGAAGGGGCCGAGAATGTTGTTGTGTTGAACCCGGTAGCCTTTGAACAAGACCACCTTCCCCGACGTGAGCTTGACGGGAAAGTGGATTATGAGCTCGTTTTTTGGTTGCAGCAAAATTGTCTGCAACGCGTTATCGAGGGAAACACTCTTAAACGCGTTGGCAAGCTGCGCCTCTGCAAGGTGAAACAAATTATCTATAGGCGCAGGGGTCCCGGCTTCATTGCCCTCGTCATCATTCTTTCGGATTGATTCGACCGGCATACTTACGGAGGCAGATTTGGCGCTCTTCGAGAAGAGCTTATTGTTGTCCACAGCGAATTCTCCACTGACCATTATTGTTAGGACTTAATAATAACTAAACCATCTTCGCCTTTGTATAAATCCCATTTGCAAAAAGCGAGGACCCTCGGCTTTTTCCTTGGTTGCTCGTGGTGGTCTCGGTATTCTGCAGCAAGAGTCTACTCTTCAATGTTGGCAATCCGTTAGCACCACCTTGTTCTTGGCTGTCATCGATATCGGCAAAGGGCGGTTCCTTGCCGCTAAAGTCGAAATCGTTGTTGCTCGAGAACTCAGGAGTGTCGTCCGAGTAAATAGACGCGAGCGCCCCATCGATTGTGATCTCCGTGCGCGGGCGCCGCATGCCCTTGTAACGCCGCTTGATGGTTGCTTTGACCAATTCGAGCTGAAAGAAATCCAGGTGATCGACGGCCGCGGTCTCACCGAGACGCCGCCTCATCTCAGTCAGATCACGATGATAGGTATGGACATACTCAGGGTCCATCGATCGCATGACATGATCCTTCAAAAGCCGACTGATGCGAGCATCGATCTTGGCGATCGCATCCCAGGTTTTGCGCAGCCGCTCTCGCAAATAATCTTTGCTCATGTCAACGCTGATCGGATGAGGTTCGTATTTCGCAAGCAACCGCTCGACCTGTTCTTTGATGCGCAGTCGTTTGTTGCCGGCCATCTTGTAAATGATGTCACGTTCTTCCGCTGAAACATTCTGGTCATGCAGGTTGAGAAATTCAAGAATCGTTTTTCGTGCCGTCACCAGGGCGGTTTTCACCGGTGCCTTATCTTGCCGCACACCCTTTTCGATGAGCTCTTTAACTTTTGCAGAACCATAAATGTCATGCAACGGGCTTTCATCGTCGATGAGATATTTATCGTCGTAAAGAAGGCGCAGCTGATTATCGAGATCGCGCAATTGATTGCGTGCCTCAATGTAAAACTCGCGAATGTGCTTTTTATTGTTTTTGGTTTTAACTGGCACGAGATTGACGACGGGGCCGACCCCTTGCGGATCATTTCTACTAAACGCCGTGATAAATTTTTTGGCATTCAGCACCGCAGAGGCATAACCACTCTCGGTGCGAATGGTTAAATCTTCCGGTTTAGCGCCGAGCAACTGATGAATCGCTGCGAAACCAGTAGCGCCGGCATTGGTCTCGATAAAGTGTTTCACGAGTAGACCTTGATGGTCGGGGTGTTTGTTGCGAAGGCTCTTTAAGAGTGTTGCAATCTCATGTTGACTAATGCACGTCGTTTGACTTGCGATGCTGATGCGCTCTCGGCAATCGTGATGCGCAAGTTCCGCAAGGTCACGCTTGTTGAACTCGCGCTCTATGTTGATGACCCTCAGCGCCTTTGAGTTGTGATATTCAAACGACCCGATGAAGGTGCTGAAGAGCTTGTTGATCTTTTCCGCCATCTCGTTTTCTTCATTGCCCGTGATTTTGGTATCTTCGAGCTGAAAATGCACGACAAGCCCATCAAACTGCCATTTGTTGCCAGCAAATTCGGTGAGCGAGTCGTCGATGGTATGCAAGCGTCGATGGGTGACGAAAATGTCTTGGTTGTAGCGACCTTTGAAGCCTTGACCTTCGCTTCGTCGACCACCAAAGACACTCTTGCGCACCGCGATCACGCCGTTGGTTGATACACTTTTTGCATATGAGCGCACGAATTCGCGATCGATGCCCTCAAAGCGCAGATTGAAGCGTTCTTTGTTTTTGCGCGCATGTTCATCGATCTTATTGACGACGTCCAACACCGCATCCATCAGCGGCACATTGAAACCAACGTGCTTCCTGTTGGTGAAGATTCGCACTTTCTCGAGGAAAGTTCGTGAAATTCCGCGCGGCGCAAGTTGTTCATTCTGGGCGCGAAACTCGGTCAAAAGATATTCAGGGCCACGATCCTCGGCATATACTTCGATGTCTTCACTCGTCGGCAAGCGCCCATGATGAATCAGATCGAAATAAGCGCGGCGAGCTTCGGGGTTGATAAAATCAAAGATGAAAATCTGTTTGCGTGCGACCGCCATACTTTTGACATAGCCTGCGCCAAGCATATTGAACATACTCGCATAAACCCCTATTTCATAAATGCGCTCCGGCTTGATGCTCACTTGATATTTGTCGTTTGGCAAACGCTGCAAGCCGAGTTCAAACTCCGCCGTAAGTTCTATGGTGCCGCCGATGCGCAAGGCATGAATTGGTACCATGGTTTCCAATCCAATGACAAAAGCTCCGGAGAGTCGACCGAGTTTCGTTTCGATCAGTTCGTCACCATCGATCAATACTTCAGGGTGTTCGAATTGCGGTATGCGCGTTTCCTTAATTTTTTTGCCGAGCAGATAGAGCACGCCGGGAACGCCAGCCTCGGAGAGCATATCCTGTGCCGTGATCAAATCCGTATGCGTGCGATACACGCGCGCGCGTGTAAATTCAGCACCGGCGCGAAACGCGACGGTAATCGGTACTTCAGCCGCGGAAAAATTGAGAGCGAGGCTCATTTGGGCTCCGACACCTACCATATCGTCGATTTGAATCTTGTGCTTACCGCGCGTTGCCGCGATCATGCCATCCATAGGACATTGGCCCAAATACGTCACGTCATGCGAGCGCGAAATGGACATTTGTGCGCTTGCGCCAATGCCGATGCTATTCGCGAGCATCGTTGACATTGAGATACCAAGCATAAGATTGTTTCGCCATCCACCAGCCATGGCACCAAAAGAAAGATAGGTAGGCTGGCCATTCGACCACGACGTGCCCTTATCAAAGTTCACCGTGTAGTTAGCGCCAGCACCAAGAAACCCGCTTGAATAGTTGAGCCACCAGTCAACGCCTGCGCCATCCCAGTTGTAGTTGCCGCCATAGGTTATGCCCAAGGGATTTATGAAACCGTAATTGGTCAGCGACGACCCATGTTCCTTGAAGTAGTGCGTGCCAATGAGCAACGCCGAAATAGTTTTTGGTGTCACCACCAAATTCACCGACGATGATGGTGTGACAACGGCAGCACCGCCTGTTTCCGCAGGATTCAAACTAACGGTTCCTGGACGAAAAATAATTGGCATACCGATGGTGCTCACGAAAAGAAAATGTCGACGCATTTCGCGGATGACATTGGCATCGCTGATAACGTCTCGCGCAAATGGTCCGGCGTCACCAAACGCATCCGCAACTTCAGTACGAACGGGCTCAGTGAGAAGATGTGATATTGGTAATGATGCAAGTTCACTGTTGCCATCGCTCTTGATTAGTTTTATCGCGCGATTCACCGTTTCAAAGAGTTTCAACGTGTCGCCGTAGTGCGCCCCCGTACGTAATTGCACGAAATAATTTTTCTCAGTGCGCGCAGCACCATTTTCAACGAGTCGAATTAAATCTTTCGACGACATCGGTGCATTTTTGAGGACGATCATCTGCGCTTTTTGGTCGGTTAGAAATTTGGCTTGCCACAATTCCTTCACCACCCCAGGCAGCGACGGAGACTCTAAACGCTGAACGATTTCCTTCTCGTCGCCATTGAGGCTTCGGCGAAGCGTCTTTTCAATGACGGAAATTATCGCCGGCGCATCATGGGGAAGACCAAGGAAATCCTGCAGTGGCATGATGGTTTCTTCACCCAGGTCCCCCTTGCCATCGATTTTTTGCACTTTAATTATCGCAAGCTTGAAAAGATCGTCGATGTTGGAAAAAGTTCGCTCAATCCGTCCTATTTCAAATTTATAATTCTCATGCGCAAAACGTTCTTCAAGGCTTGCGGGGGCATGTTTAGTATCGTGGCCGCCATGTCTAGGGCGATATTCATGCTCTTCTTGAAATTGAAATTCATGATCATCTGACATGGCGAGGCTATTGAAGAAAAATAGAAAATTTACTGTCAGTGAATACGTAATTAAATTGCGCTTCGCATAAATTAACGCGAAATAGTTCATTCCATAACTCCCTGAGAAGTTACAACTCCAAATTGAGTTTTCGGCACTGAGAATGAACACGTTGCGAGTTAGGATAGGCTTCGAGGAAATCGATATGCTGATGCCATTTGGTTTTTGGAAGCCTTCATGTATGATTACGGCTCGAGGCTAACATAGGAAAAGAGGATGGCAAAAAAAACGACAGTCGAAGATGCACAGTCGATGGCGAATAAGATTCGTGAAATTTCCATTTCGGAATTCTTCGCGAAGAATCGACATTTGCTCGGCTTCGATAATCCTATGAAATCACTGCTCACGACCGTGCGCGAGGCCGTCGATAACGCGCTAGACGCGTGTGAAGAAGCAAGCATTTTGCCTACTATCAAGATAGCGATCAGCGAAGTGAAAGAAGGGCGCTATGTTATTGCTATTGAGGACAATGGCCCCGGTATTATAAAATCACATTTGCCGAACATTTTTGGCAAGCTTCTTTACGGCTCCAAATTCCATCGCCTCAAGCAAAGTCGCGGACAGCAAGGCATCGGCATTTCGGCAGCGGTCATGTATGGTCAGATGACGACGGGCAAATCTGCCGAGGTTATCAGCAAAGTTGGGCGCGGCAAACAAACTCACCGCCTGCGTTTGCAAATCGACACAAAGAAAAACGCGCCGAAAATTATCACCGACGAGATTCTCGACAACAAGGTGTGGCAAGAGAAGCTTTCAGGCACACGCATCTCGATCGAGCTCGAAGGTGCGTATAAAGAAGGCAAGCACGGCGTGTTGTCATATATTCGCCAAACTGCGCTTTCGAATCCTCACGCCCAGTTCACGTTTGTGGATCCGAAAGAGCAGGTCCATGAGTTTCCGCGCCTCGTTGAACGCGCGCCCCTGCAGCCTAAAGAAATTAAGCCGCATCCGCTCGGCATCGAACTTGGTACACTCATGCAGCTAATGCACGAAGCTAAAGGCCAAACGCTCGGTACCTTTTTGAAGAATGAGTTTAGCCGCGTCAACGAAGAGACCGCCACGGTTATTTGCAACG
>CAZRSD010000018.1:0-15584 GCA_964602645.1 uncultured Myxococcales bacterium | reverse complement strand
GTTTTTGTAAATGTGTGAACCTTTCAATAAAAGTCGTTGAATATCTATGCTTTTGGTATTGAAAACGGAAAACAAATCTGGGTATTAAATGCGAACAACGTTTCATGTTGTAGTTGGAATATGAGCTCCAACAGATATGCTTTTGCTTTTTCTCGGCGTGGTAGGCGTACATCTTCAAGTGGCATCACGGGGTCATAAAATGTCAGAAAAAAGAAAGAGGCGATCGGCAGTATCGTTTAAGGACGTTCAAATTGCCTATCTATGCTCGGGGATCTCTCCGGTTGAACAGATGTATAATCGCCGATTGGCTTCGGTGAATACCATTCGTCGAGCATTGGCGCATTTGAAGACTAACGGTTCAGCAGTCGATACGTTTGAAAAATGGTTTCACGAGAATTTTGGCGCCGGCGCACGCGGTCGCGCAGCTCCGCAGGCGGGCCAAGAGCGCGTCTATCGTGCGCAACAGATCAAAACCTCCGGCACGTTTTTGCGCCTGCCGCTTGCGGCACTTGCGATCAGCAAGGGCGATGTTGTGACGGTGCGGTTTGAGAAAGATCGGATCGTGGTGAAGAAAAATTAGGTCCCCCTTCCGGCGTTCCGGGTGGCGTTGATGCCGACGCAAAAACTGGTGTCTTGCGCATGCGCCTAGGGCTTGGTTGGGCCAAAGCGCATCTCCCCCCAAAGATAATTCATCCGATTTTTCTCGAATCAGGCTAATTAAAGAGTGATGAGTCCATGCAGGGGGGATCATGATCATCGGCTGTCCAAAAGAGATAAAAACGCTCGAAAACCGCGTGGCGCTGGTGCCGTCGACGGTGCGCACGCTTACAGCTCATGGCGCGCAGGTCTTGGTGGAGAAGGGTGCCGGGCTAGGGTCATCTATTACGGATAGGGCGTATGTTGATGCAGGCGCGAAGATCGTCGAGCATGCGGGGCAGGTTTGGGAACAGGCCGATATTGTCGCGAAGGTCAAGGAGCCGCTCGAGGAGGAATTTCGTTATTTTCGCGAGGACCTCACCCTCTATACCTTTTTGCATTTGGCGGCGGAGCCGATGCTTGCCGAGGCTATGCTTGCCAAAAAAGTGCGCGGCATCGCGTATGAGACCATCGAGGTTAACGGCCAGTTGCCGCTCTTAAAACCCATGAGCGAAGTTGCTGGGCGCATGGCCGTGCAAGTTGGCGCGTGGTGTTTGGAGAATCAGCATGGCGGCAAAGGTATTTTGCTCGGCGGTGTTCCCGGCGTGAAAAAAAGCCGGGTCGTGATTCTGGGCGCGGGTGTCGTTGGTAAGAATGCCGCCAAAATGGCGCTTGGCCTTGGTGCGGAAGTGGTCATGCTCGACATTAACAATGATCGCCTCGAAGAAATCGACGATCTCTTCCTGGGCAATGCGGAAACCATTTATTCGAGTCACCATAGCATCGAGGAAGAAGTACTGAAGGCTGATTTGGTAATTGGCGCCGTTTTGCTCACGGGTGCGCGCGCCCCGCGGCTCGTGACGTCGTCGGTAATCAAGGCCATGGATAAGGGCTCGGTAGTGATCGATGTTGCTGTCGATCAGGGCGGTTGTATCGAAACCATTCACCGCACGATGCACGATAAACCGACCTATGTTGTCGACGGCGTGGTGCACTATGGTGTGGCCAACATGCCCGGTGCGGTTGCAAAAACGTCCACGTTTGCGCTTGCACACGCAACAGCACCATATTTGGATTTGATGGTGCGCGAGGGCATCAGCGAAGCCCTCAAAGCCAACCATGCGCTGCGCAAAGGGCTGAATACGCTTCACGGGCAGGTTACCCATGCACACGTTGCCGAGGCGCTGCGCAAAGAATATCAGGCTCCGGAGCAACTGCTCTAGCGCTCTGCGCGAGATTTTTGTATGGTGCTTAAGTAGGATCGTTAACAGGTTTTTGATACATCATGGTTGATCTCGACATTCCATCGTGGGCGCTCAACGCATTTGGGCATTTGGGTGACCCGCTTGCCATAGACCCCGTTACCATGGGCCTCATCAACAAAACCTTCATTGTCACGACGGCGCGTTCGAAATATATTTTGCAGGAAGTTTCGCCTATCTTCGATACGACGGTTACCGAAGATAGCCTCGCGGTTGCGTGCCATTTGGAAACTGCAGGAATCGCATCGCCCAAGCCCTACGCTACTCAAGACGGTGCGTTGTTTATCAAGAACGCCGGCAGGCTCTTTCGTGCGTTGTGTTATGTCAATGGTAAAGCGAGCCACACGATAGCGTCGGCTACTATGGCCGAGTCGGCAGGTGTGGCGCTCGGCACATTTCACCGCGCGATGTTGGATTTTGATTACGACTATCGCTCCAAACGACGCCACGGCGGTGATTATCCCTTCCATCGCGACAATTTGCTCGCGGCCCTTGCTCAACACACTGGACACGACTACTACGAACGCGTAGCGCCATGTGCACAAACCATGCTCACGGCGATCGAAAATCTCACCAAGAACTTGGTCACGACGCCACGCCACGTTCACGGCGATCCGAAGGTCTCGAATATTCTGTTTGGCGCACATGACGACGCTATTTGTTTGGTTGATTTCGATACGCTGGGCAAATCTGGCTGGTCGCTTGAAGTGGCTGATGCGTTGCGCTCTTGGTGCAACCCTTTCCCCGAGGATATGCTCGACGCGCATGTCGATCTCGCGCGGGCGGAAGCAGCGCTTAAGGGCTATGGC
Source organism: uncultured Myxococcales bacterium (assembly GCA_964602645.1). Classification (GTDB taxonomy): domain Bacteria; phylum Myxococcota; class UBA727; order UBA727; family JABDBI01. Next base: position 12,877 of record CAZRSD010000018.1, on the reverse strand, counting down.
GCGATCATGCGCGGCATATTTACGGCGAAGGAGGCGTCAGAAATGGTGATTCACACGCAAGCGATTAGCCTTTGCCTCGCCATGCGCTACCTCACCGACGTCTTAAACGAGAGCTATTTTCAGTATGACGCGAGTCGCTTTGCGCGCGCCGCTGAGCATCAATGGCTCAAGGCCCAAGCCATGTATAGTTTATTTTTGGATTTTAGCCGCAAAGAAAGCGCTATCGCCACGATGGCTACGAGGCTCTTAGTTGGCTCCGACGCCCATGCCTCCGCGCGCTGTCCCCGATAGACACTTTGCGGTGGTTTCGTTCTAGTACGGCCATGAGCGATTTAACTGACCAAGAAGAGCAGGAACTCAATCCTGCGCCCAAATCCTATCGGGTATCATTGCGCATTAAATGGTGGTTTTTGGGTTTTGCCCTCGTTGGTTTTGGACTTTACGGCTATGTTTTGGCGGATCGCCGCATGGCCGAGCATCGCTTTATTCAACATCAAGAAATCGCGCCGATCAAACTTATGCCGACGCCCATGCCTCCGCTTGCGGTAATAAACCCCGAAACCGGACAGCCTAAAAATCTCGCGTTTAACAACGGCACATATATTTTGCTCAATATCTGGGCGACGTGGTGTCCGCCGTGTCAGAAAGAAATGCCGAGTTTGTCACTCTTGCAAGAACATCTGCAAGGCAAATTGCGTGTGATCGCACTTTCGGTCGACGACGACATCAACGCTGTCACCGATTTCATGACCAAGAACCAGCTTAAATTCTCCGTGCTGTGGGACAAAGACAAAGCGAGTCTCAGGCATCTTGGCGTCGAGAAATATCCTGAGACCTTCTTGATCTCACCCGATGGCAACCTTGCCACCCAGTTTAGTGGCCCGCGCGATTGGGCTTCTCCACAAGTTTTCGATTATTTTTTGAACGCTTTACCGTAAGTGTTCGCCAAAAAAATCTTTGATTGACTACAAAAGGAGGAACGCTAACCCCCATAGGTGGCTCAATGAAAACGCAAACGCTCTCGTCGTCAAGCGGCGTTGTTCGCCTCTCGTCTTCGTCAGAACCTGTCCAGGTAAAAAATGCCGATGAAAACGTCGTGGCGCTTGATGGTGGGACCGAGGAGGTCCATGATTCGTTTGAGCAAGCGAATGAAGCACCGAAGATCAAATACCGTCACGTTTTCAAAGAAGCCAAGGCGATGTGGGGAACGCCGCTTGAAGAACCTGTTGTGGTGCCGATCGAGCGATCTAAGGCGATAGCTAAGGAGGAGAAGTTCATAAAAGCGCCGACGGTAAGGGCCTTCTTTAGATTGGCCAAAGACTTTGATAGCACCATGCGCACGGTCGGCCATTCGAAATATTCATTCAATGACGACATCAGTGTAAAGATGAATAAGACCAGCCTTGAAGCGCTCGACCTCGTGATAAAACCGAAGAAAGAACGCGAGATGGAATACTGGCATCGCAAACAAACCATAAAATTCGATTACCAACATACGACAGCAGAGCTCAAAGCCGAACGTCGCCATCATAAGATTCAAGAGAAAGGCCTTGGTTACGCCGGAAGAATGTCTGAAAAAGTTGCGTCGGCAAAAGAGGCGTCGTTCTTCGCTAAAAATAATCTCACCATTCGCGGCAACGTTTTTAAGCTCACGCACAAGACGTGTCCGAAGAACATTTACGAAATCATGCCGCGCTATGGCTATCGCAAAAGCGCTCACATCGGTGTGCGCGTGACCCAGTTCGCGTTGACGACGATACTTACGGGGCTTGGCTACGCGCTCATGCCCGCAACCTTCGGCATCTCGAAGATAGTCACGGATCATGTGCGCACCATCATCACCCTTAGTGGCGAGGTCATCACGCATAAGATCGCGGGTGCCGACAATCACAAATGCATCGTGCATGCGGGTTTGCGCGGTGTACAGCTCGAGATACCACGCTGCATTCCTATCGCCGGTGACGTCGTGAACATTGGTGAAGGCATGGCGTTTGGTGGTGCTGCCATGGGTATTGTGTCAACAACACTCGCTGACATGATCTTGGCGCATCATAGCGATTGCTATGTCAGCAAGATCAATCTCGACGATCTTGGTGATTCGCGCTGTTTGGCTGAACTCAATAATCGCATCGATTATCTGTCGCAATTCTTGTTGCCTTATGGCCAGTACCTTTTGCTGAAAGAGACCAATCTTGTGAAGCGCAAGCAACTGAAGACAGAGCTCAAGGAAAAATTCACCTTGCTGCGCGACCTCGAGAAGAAGAAGGTCAACTCGCTCAACTTCTATCGATTGGGCTTAGCGGCAGAGCGCATTCCAACATCGCGCGAAGAACAGATTCGCAAGGATTGTGAAGCAGCGCTTCTTGACATGCGGCTCAATACCCATCGCATCGTCAAGAAATGCCTCGCCAATCTGATGGCCAATGATCCAGAGCTCAAGTACGACTTGCACGACGAGCTCGTGCGACTCGATCAAGACGGCGAAGATGTCGTGGACACCACCACGGCTCTGGTGGTTTAGGGCAGTGGGCTCTATTAATGCGGTGGCGCTTGTCATGCAAGCCTTCGCTTACATGACAAAGGAGAACGCCCTCTAAACCTTGGGTTTACGTTTACGAGGAGGTCGCGGTGTACGTTTGCAATTATCAGGCTCATCCCGAAAATTGTCAGGCTTGACCAATTCGAAATCCACGTGACCGCGATCGATATTGACGTTGATCAATTTGACCATGACTTTGTCGCCCACCATGTATCGTTGCTGCGAACCACTGACCACGAGTGCCATTTTTTCGGGCAGGTAGTTGACGTGTGAACGCGATATCGACGCAATGTGCACGAGTCCTTCAACGTGATGTTCAAGGATGCGCACAAACAAGCCAAATTCCGTCGTGGCAACGATGAGCGCTTCAAATGTTTTACCCACGCGTGAAACCATGAACGTCGCCGCATAGAGGCGGTCAATCTTTCGCTCGAGGTCAGTTGCGCGGACTTCTTTTTGGCTGATTGATTCAGCAATCGATGCCATGGTCTTTTCAGGAATCTTCTTCTTCGGATTTTGTTCGAAGAGAAAGTAGCGCAGCTGTCGATGCACGACAAGATCAGCATAGCGTCTAATTGGCGACGTGAAATGCAAATAGGCCTTTGATGCAAGACCAAAATGCATGAGGTTCTTTTCCGAGTAGCGCGCCTGCATCATGGACCTGAGCATGAGGCTATTGAGCGTTTCTTGATAGCGGGTCTTTTGATAGAGCGACATGAGCTTTTGCACAGCTTTCGGCTGGGTAAAATCGAGATTGTGCGTCTTGGCCTTGGGATCGATCACGCCGAATGCATGTGCCGTCTTAAAGAAGTTTGCAAGCTTATCCTGATCGGGTGGCTCATGCACGCGATATAAACACGGCAAAGTCTTGGTAACAAAATACTCAGCGACAATTTCGTTGGTTGCCACCATTAAATCTTCAATGATGCGGTGTGAATCGAGTCGATCTTGCGGGTGAAAGGCGACCGGTTCGCCCAGATCATCAAGCGCAACACCGCTTTCAACGACGTCAAAATCGATAGCGCCTCGACGCTCACGCACCTTGCGCAAGAGATGCGCTGCCTCGTGTAAATTATCAAGGCTATCGCGCAGACGGGTTTTCGCTGCAAGTGCCGGGACTTTTTTCTTGTCGAAATAGTCTTGCACTTCATTGTAGGTGAGACGCGCTGCACTCTTGATTACGGCCGCTTCAATGCGCGGCTTGGTAATGCCGCCGAGTGGGCCAACCTCAAACGTCACCGCAACTGAGAGTCGTCGCACATTTGGCTTGAGCGAGCATAATCCGTTGCTGAGTGATTCAGGCAACATGGGCACGCAATGGCCGGGATAATAAATGCTCGTGCCGCGTGAAAGCGCTTCGTCGTCGAGAGCAGAGCCGACTTTTACATAATGGCTCACATCGGCAATCGCGACCGTGACTTCAATGTTCTTGCCCTTTTTGGTGGCAAACACAGCATCGTCAAAATCTTTGGCCGATTCACCATCGATGGTGCACAACGCATATTTGGTCAGGTCACGACGATGATGAAGGTCACTCTTGTCGATCTCTTCGCCAAGCAACGACGCTTCTGCGATCGATCCTTTCGAAAACTCAAGCGGCACCGTTGCTTCATGCAGGAGTTTGTTGATGCGATCTTTGAGCGCAAGCTCAGGGCCGAGGAGGCGTAGAATGATAGCTTTGGGTTGGCCGCCCGTGCGCTCGATGCGCACGAGTGCCTTGACCGTCGCGTTTTTCGCTATCGGTAAGGGAATATCTTTTTTAATCTCGCAGACGGGAATTTCGATGTTGTTCGCAACAACAAAAACTTGGCCGTCTCTTTCTTGGTAGTGACCAAAAACGACCTTTTGTTCAGCCCGTGGTTTTTTGGGTTGATTCCGTGGGCTTCGAAGTTTATCGGAATCGCGCGTGTGTTTTTTCATTCGTTACTTTTGATGTATCGTTCTAAGGAAAACGGGATCTTGATCCCACCAATCATCCACCCGAGATAGCACCATTAAGGGGTTACAACAATCGAGTACCGGGCGACTTCGCACGGTTGTGGTCATTTTCTTGATAATGCGCGTGTACATTCTACCAGAAAGACTGTTTGTGAAGGTTACGCGGAACATCGCGAATTTTCGAATATGGCCAAAATAAACAATTTGGTGGTAAAATTTAACAACCAAAGCGAACGCAATTTCGCTATATCAAGGGAAATTTACCGGGGGTTATTTGTATGAAAAAGATGCTTATGATGTTGTGCTTTTTTGGTGTATCGATGACGAGCGTGGCGAGTGTACATCCTGGTCTTGAACAGTTGATGGGTGTCAGCGTCGATGATCGCGGCATTTCCTTCCAAGTCAATTCGAATGGCTGCACCTTCCGTCGCGATTTTGACTTTCACGTCGAAGAAAAGCTTGAGCAAATGGGGCCGAGTTTGCCAGCTTTCGAACATCACTACTACATCACCGTAAAACGCCTGCGCGCCGACGTGTGTGAAGGCTATGTGCCCTACGGCACCAGATTATTTTTGAGCTTCGAAGAGCTCGGCATTCAATTTGGTAAGTTTCACGTAACCAATCCGATCGGTGGTGAAAAGATCATTTCTGTGCCAGCCGCACGCTAGTCGTTGTCGATTATCATCGAGGGCATTTTTGATTAAAATGCTCTCGTATTTTTTTGGGCTGAAATTTATGACAAACACGTGCGCTAGCCTTCCTCGAACATGGCGCATTTGCGATGTAGCAGAAAGGTCTGACGGCACCATTTATTTTTCCACCTCAAATCGAGACGGCAGAGGAAAGGCTCATGCTGAAGATGACCGAATTATGCGACTTCGCTTTCGCTAATAAAAGTCTATCGTTATTTCTCACTGAGGCATTGACGGTTTAATAGTGTGTTTTTAGAAATCGCGCTGGTCTCGACATGTGAAAAGGTGGACCTGTTCGATGCTCGATCATGCAATTATAATTCTCTACTTGCTGGTGACGTTGTTCGTTGGTCTTTATGTTGGAAGGAATACCAAAACCCTTGAAGATTTTGCGGTAGGACCGCGCAATTTTTCCACCACCGTCCTTGTGTCGACGGTATTCGCAAGCGTCGTGGACGCAGGCATGACCACGGGCCTTGCATCGAGCACCTATTCGGTAGGGCCGATATTTCTAATTTCATTTTTGGGCGTCGTTCTTTCGCACATCAATCTTGCAGTTTTCATTGCTCCAAAGATGAAGCCATTTCTGGGGCTCATTTCTTCCGGCGACATTTTCGAAAAACTCTATGGCAAGAAAGCCAAGATTTTGATGGGCTGCTCTACGATCATCGAGAGCATGCTGACAGCGACGATTCAGATTTTTGCGATTTCCAAATTTGGCGAATATTGCTTTGGTGTCGATCACTTCATAGTGTCTATCGTCATTGCCTTGATCATTGTGATGTATACGTTTCGCGGAGGTATTCGATCGGTGACCGCAACCGATGTGTTTCAGTTTGGCATTATGGTTATCGCGATTCCGATCATGTGTGGTATCGCCTTAATAAAAATCGGTGGCTTTAGTAAAGTCTCCACCGTTCTCCTCACTCATCCGCTCTATTTTCCCGGCAACGACACGTCGACCACGTGGCAATATGTGGCCGTTTTCGTGGTCTTTAGTTTGCCGTGTCTTTACCCTCTATGCATTCAACGCATGCTCATGGCCAAAAACACGCGGCAGATACGGGCGACTTTTCTGATCAATGGAGCGTTATCGCTGCCGTTTTATGTAACCATCGGTTTGATCGGTATCGCGGCCTATGTTCTGCAACCAGGCAACGACGCCAACATGATATTTCCGCACTTGATCAACGAGGTTATGCCCGTCGGTGCGCGCGGTTTGGTGCTTGCGGGAATGATCGCGGTTTTTATGTCGACGGTGGATTCCATTCTCAATATTGGGTCGCTTGCGATTATCCACGATGTTGTTGGCTCGCTCGTCAGACAAAAGCTGCATCAACGTATTGAAGTGCGCCTCTTGCGGATTGCATCGATGTCGATCGCTTTTGGCGCCGTCGTGCTGTGTCAGTGCTTTAATAGCGTCATGGATATCGTGTTCTTCCTTATCACCATCGGCAACTCGATCTTTTTTCCCGGCTTGTTCTGGGGCATTTTGGGGTTCAAAGTTTCGCCCGAAGGTTTCTGGACTGGTGTTATCTCTGCCGCGTGCACCCTTGTGTTTTGCTGGTATGGTTTAGACATGTTTCCCGTCTACACGGTGTTGCTTGCGATCTTTGTCAACTCCGCTGTGTTGCTCATCGACTACTATCTCGAACGACCACTTTATTCGTTGACGTTTTCGTCATTCTCGTCGTTCGCGAGTATTCGTGAAGCTGCGAAAAATGTTCGGCGCAGCACATTTTTGAGTGACTCGGTGCGCAATCAAGATTACTGCACGGTATTTTTTGTGTGCACCATCGTAGTGAGTTTGTTTCCCTTCTTTTTCCCAGCTTTTGTGGGGCTTAAATCCTTCGACATCACCATCCTGACCATCAGCACCATTATCGCCATCATTTCTCTGTGCATGCTTTTTCGTGAGCTGTGGTGGCATTACGTCGATAAAGCTTTTCCGATCATTTGGATGGTCGCGGTCATTCTCGCTTTGCCGACGCAATCGTTTTATATGGTGGCACGCAGCAATTTCGCCTCGGTGTGGATCATCGATTGCATCATCATCTTTCCGCTGATGTGGGTGCTCATGAGGCGCAGCGCCTTGATCATATCGGCGGGCTCAGGTTTTGTGCTCGCACTTTTTTGCAATCGCTTTAGTGATCCTAGTTTCACGCCGGAGATAGCAGCAAGCTTTGGGTATTGGGCGCTCGTTGTGCACATCACGGTGCTTGCAATTTGTTTGGCATTGTTTCGCGCGCGTGATCAGGCCACGTATATGCTCACGAGCTCAACACTTGCACACGAAGCTAGTCGGTCGTTTCTGGCGTTTGAAAACGCGGCTTGCTATTTGAACAACTATTTGCCCAAGATCATCTCGCACTATCGCGCGCTTCCTGCTCATCGCGACGTGAGCGACAACGCGCTCGACGAGCTCTTGGCGTTGCCAACGCAACTGGAGAATGCGGCCAAGCGATCGCGGACTATTGTTGAAAAGCTCTCTTTTTTTCGCTCGCCACTAAGTCACACTTCGAGATCTTTAACATTTTGGTGAGTATCAATAGTGCAATCTTCGATCCGTCTCTTAAAAACAAAATGGCAGCAAAAATTGCTGTCTCTACAGAGACGCAAATGCTCATAAAAGGCGATATCGATCAGATTACGCAGGTCTTCATCAATCTTTTAGAAAACGCTTTTCACGCTACGCTCAATACACTCAGTCCTTCTATTCAAATTATCGTCAGCAACGATTCTGTGCGCATAAGAGACAACGGCGTAGGGATAGATAAATCAGATATTTTTAATATTTTTGACGAGAACTTCTCTACCAAATCAACCAAGGGTCAGGGTTTAGCTTTTTGTCAAAGAGTAGTGAAGAACCACGGAGGGACGATTAGTTGCACGTCCATTCGCGGTGAATTCACTGAGTTTAGATTAAGCTTTCCGGCCGTAGATCACGGGCAAGAGCATGTTTAAAGCACCAGCAACTTATTTTCCTACGACGGTCGTTTTCTTTGACGACGATCCCCTTTACGCGAAATTGTTAATTGAGCGTCTACACGTTGCGCGGATAAAGCATTTCGAATCTCCCGATTTTCTCCTCAAGCAAAAAGGCGATGATTTTATTTTTATCGATAGTGATATTTTTAAAAAGGCCAACTTCAATGATTTTGACTATTTAAAAAGCAATCTCGAGGCTATTAAGCGATCAGGTAACATGGTGTCGGTAGTGATTTCCGATTTGCATATGGAGAAATGTTCGGGAACGGAATTGTTGTCCCAAATTAGCAGCCCGTATGTTGGGCGTATTTTGGTGTCGAACTTTATCGACTACCAAAAGAATAGCGACATTGCGGAAGCGCGAAATTGCGGCGCTGTTGATATTCTGCTCGACAAAACCAAGAATTTTGTCGAAGAATTACCGAAAGCGATTCACGCGGCAAAAATGAAATTTTTTACGGCGCTTTCTAATTCACTCTACGCTCATGCGTGTAATCAACATCCGCTTTGTGACAACGAGTTTGCGCGATTTTTCATATCGAAGGTCGAGGAGTTCAAACCTGAAGAAGTCACGGTTAATCGTGCGCTCAATCGCTTTACCTTTGTGCTTGATGGCAACAAAAATTTGATCATTCACGTGACTGAGAAGAATGAGATTCAGTCGTATTTGGAAAGTGCCGCTGCTGAATCTGCGCCGTTGGAGCTCTTGTCGCACTTGTCGTCAGGAAAATACATGCTGTGTCCAGAGGACGATATGCTCCCCGACGGTAAAATGTGGCCGCTCTTTATTCGACCGGCGCGATCGTTTGATGGCAGGTACGCTCGTTACTATTACACGATCTCGGAAGACATCAAAACGATGACCTTCAAGTAAAGTTTGATCGCGCAGTAAAACCGCGCCCACTGATAGCCCCTCTGATTTACGATGCATCGTTGCCATCATCGACTTCGTAGTGCCATTTGATGCGCGCAAAGAGCGGTGTTGCGATTTCTTTCAGTTCAGGATCTTGGGCATTGTTGATGAACCATTTATTGGCATGGCAAAAAACAAATGTCGGCATGAACGAGCCGTCGTGAAAACGAACAAGCCACGGGCGCTTGTGGAAGAGGTGATGGGCGACAGACTGCTTCACAACTTCGGGCGATACCACGACGCCGCCGAGGAAATCGCCTTTGCGGTAGTGGGGCACCATCGTGCCATCGCGTACAGCGACGACGACGGGTTCAACGCCTCTTGATCGCTGCGCGTGCTTAAAGAGCGTGATCTGTTCGGTAAGAACGGTATCTTTGCTGCGATCGTTCTCGTAATTGCGTGCATGGTAGTAGTTAGGGCCGTTACCGCTGCCATAGAGCAGCCATTCGCTCGACGCAAAAACACCGCTTTCCTTAAGGGCGGTAATCGCGGCAACGAGTCCTTCATGGCGGGGCAGGGCGAGGCCCGCTTCCCAATTCTTGATCGATAGTGGCGAAAGATTGTGTTTGTGCGCAAACTCGTCGCGCTTAAGGCCGGTTAATACCCGCGCTGTGTGAAAGCGAATGCCGATATTATGCATGTCATCTTTGGAAAACGGCGTCGTGCTGATCATGACCTCACCTGAATCATATTTCAGCATGCACTTGTCCCTAATTTTTTAAAAACGGTCTACCCACGATGGGGCGATTCGCTGGTGGAGCATCAAATTCGATCGTTCTCGTCGCGGTTCCCCGATCCTTCGTCGTCCGTTGCAACCACCACTGTCATTCCAACCGCCATCTAGTCGGCGCTCGGAATGACTAAAGGGATGGCGATTGATTAATCTTCACATTCCAGGCGAGAATAGATTTACGATCATATCGATCGCTTTTAGGGGGAATTCTGAAGATCAATTTGCTCGCCCGATGGGCTGCCGTATTTTCAATGACGGCGTTCTTGGGCGCTGCATCAAATGCTACCGAATATGCTGCGGAAGAAAGCTATGAAGTGGCGTCATTAATAATCAATCTGTCGCAAAGCATCACGCGTGATCTCAAACCACCGGCCACTGGCGCTGAACGCATCGTCACAAAAGCTTTGGTGAGTGATGAAGGCACCAATCGTGTTTATTACATCGAAGGCAAAGATGTCTATCATACGGGCCGCGTACTGAGCACCTATTGGCTGCGTCTCATCAAACCATTGAATCTAGGCACGATGAACGCTTCGGTGAGCATTTCCGATCATCACGACGGACACGGACGCGCTGTTTCTGACGAAACGACGCGCTTGCTTGGCCCCTTACTCAATGGCCTCTATGATATCGCGCTATTCAACCTCGATCATCGCCGCGTCGTCATTGAAACCATCACTGAGCCAAGCTCCGAACCCTTCACCATCGAAATTGTTGGTCTGAACGACATCTGCACTCACGACGAACTCAATCGCTTTCGTCTGACTTTGACCCGTCATATTGAGCGCAATCGTGCTTGGTATGAAACGGTAATTGAACATCCTTATGGATGGAGCGACGTCTATCCAACGCCGATTCCAGATGAAACGTTGCCATTGCCCCTTCCATTGCCAGTATACCCTGCTCCAGTTCCGGTTCCCTAAAAGCGACGACGTTGAGTTCCCGCCAGTGCGGGAACTCTTATTAATAGTTGTAATAATCTCTTAAATCACCCACGCATTGCCACCAGCCAAGAGCGCCTTGAGATCGGGGTTTTTCGCTTGTGACTTGATCGTCTGATCTTGATGGAGCTTTTCGTCCTCGTAACAGGGGCGGAGCACGTTCTTAAAAATTCCCATCGGCGTTGGAAAATTCGGTCGTTCAAAGCCGGCGAGCATGGTAGATTTTAGCCCTTCGGTACTCGGCTCATGAATCATGACGCCAGGCCCATCGGCTGTCGTGACGCGTGGCGTGAGCGTCGACATATCGAGTGCGATGGCCTTTCTGCCCTGATCAAAAACCAAGGGCGAGCCTTCCTTCATGAACAGGACCGAGCTATCGCGCGTTGCCTTATCGCGCACGTGATCGAAGGCGCCATCATTGAAGACCACACAATTTTGTAAGATCTCGACGAAAGAAGTTCCCTTGTGAGCAACCGCGGCCTTAAGCGTTTCGCTCAAATGGTTTGCATCATTATCGATGCTGCGCGCGACAAAGCTTGCGCCTGAGGCGATGGCGAAGAGAAGAGGGTTTAAAGGCTTTTCGAGCGAACCAAATGGCGTCGATTTAGCTTTGTGGCCTTGCTCGGACGTGGGCGAGTATTGTCCTTTGGTGAGGCCATAAATCTGATTATTGAAGAGCAAAACGGTCAAGTCGACATTGCGGCGAAAGAGGTGCAACAGGTGGTTTGCGCCGATTGAAAGACCGTCACCATCACCCGTTACGAGAAAGACTTTCAAGTTCGGGTTTGCGAGTTTTACGCCGGTTGCAAACGCGGGCGCGCGCCCATGGATGGTGTGCATGCCGTAGGTATTCATGTAATACGGAAATCGCGCGGCACAGCCGATGCCTGACACAAATACGGTGTCGTCACGATTGTAACCCAAATCTGCGAGGGTCTTTTGTACGGTGGCTAAAATAGCATAGTCACCGCAACCAGGGCACCAACGGACTTCGTTTTCGCTTTGAAAATCTTTTTTATTGAGACTAGCTAAGGTCATGCGGTCACCTCGACGGACGCGGCCATAAACGGTAGGGCGGTTGTGCTACGAATGAATCGTACCACGTCATCGATAAGGAACGGCTTACCCGAAACTTTATTGAGTGGCTGTGCATCCATGAGAAATTTCGCACGCAGCAATTTTAGTAGTTGCCCTTGATTGTGTTCAGCGACGATCACGCGCTTAAACTTGCTTGCAATTGCGCCGATTTGGTCGTGAAGTGGGTTGAGCAATCGTAGATGTAAATGAGCAATGCGCATGCCTTCTTGTTGTAACTCGAGCGTCGCTTGGCGTAACGCGCCATGCGTGCCGCCGAAGCCTATCAATAAGACATCGCCACAGTCCGCGCCAAATAGTTCGGGCGGAGGAACAGATGTTTTTACCCGCTCAATTTTCTGTGCGCGCGCGTCGATCATGCGTTGATGATTTGTCGGATCATAACTGACGCGTCCTGTTAGTCCATCCTTCTCGAGGCCGCCGATTTGATGTGCAAGGCCAGGTGTGCCTGGGCGGATCCATGCGCGCGACAGGTGAGCCGCATCCCGTTCGTAGACATGATAGGGTAGGCTTCGTGGCGTAAAAATCGGCGTGATCGCTGGAATGTCGTCGGGGTCGACGATGCGCCATGGTGCAGAACTGTTGGCATTGAACGCGTCGCTCAAAATTACGACGGGCGTCATAAACTCGACGGCAATGCGCGCAGCATCGATCGCGGCCATGAAACAATCTTCGGGATTCATAGCGGCGATAACGGGCAAAGGCGCTTCACCGCTTCGGCCATAGATCGCTTGCATAAGGTCAGCTTGCTCGGTTTTCGTGGGCATGCCCGTCGAGGGTCCTGCGCGCTGCACGTCGATCACGAGGAGCGGCAACTCCACCATCACGGCATAACCAAGCGCTTCGGACTTGAGTGCAAATCCTGGGCCGGACGTCGCCGTTACACCAAGGCACCCTCCATATGAGGCACCAATGGCTGCACAAATCGCCGCCATTTCATCTTCCAACTGAAACGTGCTTGCATCATAGGCGCGCAATGCGGCGAGCTCATGCAAAATGTCGGATGCCGGCGTGATCGGATAACTCGAGTAAAAGAGC
>CAZRSD010000017.1:10639-15809 GCA_964602645.1 uncultured Myxococcales bacterium | reverse complement strand
ATCAGCGCTAAAGCAAAAGCACAGGGCAAAGCAACGCAAGATTTTCTCGCATTTCTCGGCGACAGCTATACCGGCACTTGGTACCTGCAAAGCGTCGATTTCCGTGAAAATGACCTTTCGCCATATTACAAGTCGGTCGTAGAAGCTGCAGCACCAATGCCTCCCGTTGCAGGCGGCATCGGTTTGCCATCGCCAGCGCTCCTTAAGCTCAAGCCCTTGAGCGTGTCGATCACCGGTAACTTCCACTTTGTGTTTGACGTTAACTACAACAACTAGATATGAAAATGACGCGCTTACCGATTTTCGGTGAGCGCTTTTCGATTTTCTTGTCTTTCTTTCATGTCGCGTTTTTCGCGCATATTCACATGATTACTGGCTATGAGCTGCCATGCACGACAAAATTTTACCATTGGTAAGCATTTCTCTTCAGGTAACCAATTGAAGAGATCGCTTATTTTGCTAACGTAAAGCGATTCATCCGATAATCGGACTCAATTAAAGAAAGGGAAGCAATGAAAAAGGGAACTGTAAAATTTTTTAGTGAAGACAAAGGTTTTGGTTTTATCGTGCAGCAAGATGGCGGCAAGGATCTTTTTGTGCACGTAACCGAAGTTACCAACGGACCGATCACCGAAGGCGATGAGGTCGAGTATGAAGTTGGTGAAGGCAGAAAAGGGCCATGCGCGGTTAACGTAAAGAAAGTTAGATCGTAATATAGAGTTACCAAACGGCTCATAGATTCTCACGAGGTAAGTATGGCCAAGTCGCAAGACGCTAAAAAGTCAGAAAAGAAGAAACCCCAAAAGACTCAAAAGGAAAAGCGAGCCGAAAAGGTTAAGAAAAAACAAGACAAATAAAATCATCTCACCAATAACGTTGGTGAATGCCATGCAAAGGCCTTTCGCGACAATGAAAGGCTCGTCACGATTCGGGGAAATAGCGACGTAAATAAATATTTTCGCGTCGCCCTCCTCGTTGCTAAATCGTGCGTGGGATATTTTTTTGCCACATCGCGCAAATGCTGCCATCGTGCGCCATCCCACAATGTTTTGGGTATACATTTCTAACCATTCTCTCATACGCGCAATAGCGTGAGGCTCGCGCTACCCGCATGAGCTTTGATGAGCTCAGCATAAAGACCTCGCTGTTTGATCAACGCGTCATGAGCCCCCTCTTCGACGATGCTGCCACGATTAAAGACCAAGACCCGATCTGCATCCATGATGGTCGAGAGGCGATGGGCGATGACGAGCGCCGTTCGTTTAGCGAGCAGCTCTTTGATCGCTTTCTGTAAACGCCGCTCCGTGGGTGCATCAATGCTTGCGGTGGCTTCGTCAAAAATCAAAATCGGTGGGTCAGTCACGAGTGCACGCGCGATGGCGAGGAGCTGGCGTTCACCTAAAGAAAAATTATGCCCCTTGGCCATCACAAGCATGGCTAGCCCGCCTTTCTTTTTGATGGTGTCACTGATTTGTACCAAATCGAGTGCACGCCACAGCTCGTCATCGGTTGCGTCATCTTTGCCAAAGCAGAGATTGTCGCGCAGGCTGCCATGAAAAAGAAAACCTTCTTGCGGCACCACAGAGATGAGTCGCCGCGTTGCGCCCAAAGGAATGTCGTCGATAGTCTCGCCATCGAGCATAATTTGACCTTGGCTCACAGGATAAAACCGGTTAAGCAATTTGATGACCGTCGATTTTCCTGCACCGGTGGGTCCAACAAGCGCGATGCGTTGGCCCTTTTTGAGCGTGAACGACACATCTTTAAGCACGGCGCCATTCTTATTGTAGGCAAAGCTCACATTCTTAAATTCGATACGGTCTTCAAAAGTACGCGAGGTCGAGCCATTACTGTCGAGCTCTTCAGGCCACGATAAAAGTTCATAGATTCTCTCGAGCGACACGAGCGCGCTTTGAAAAATGGCATAGCGGTTCGACAATTCCCGTACAGGCTGGAAGAAACGTGCAAGCGCCTCTAAGAACGCAACGACAATACCGAGTGACAGCGCATGATTGAACTCAAGACGAAATGCACCCCACAAGACCAAGGCTGATGCCATATAGCTGAGCGCGTCGACAAATGAATAGATAGCGGCATCGAGAAAAATCGCTTGGCGATTAGCGAGCAAAAAGTCTTCATTGAGATGAGCAAAGTCACGATGTGCCGCGCGTACTTGATTGCTCATTTGCACCGTCGGCATGCCGGAGAGATATTCTTGCAAAAAGCCATTGAGCGTTGAGAGCGACTGACGCACTTTGACATATGCGACCTTGGTCCAACGACGAAAATAGTAGATACCCAAACCCAAGAGTGGCAACACGAGCGCCGAATAGAGCGTAAGTTTGACATCCACGACGAAGAGCATCACGAACGTGCCGATAAGAAAAAGGCTATCGCCGAGAATTTGGACAGCACCGAGCGAGAACATTTCTACGACGGATTCCGCATCATTGGTCAGTCGCGTGAGCAAGCGACCAAGCGGCATGCTGTCGAGAAAACCCATGGAAAGACGTTGGGCTTTGGCAAACGCCCTTTGTCGCAGATTACTGACGAGAATCTGACCACTCAGCTGCAACGCCATGCCTTGCGCAAGTTCAATAAGCGCAAGACAGATCACGGCGCCAAAAAAAAGGCACGTGTACAAGAGCAAGCTTTGATGCCCACCGTTCAACATGCCATGTTGCACAGCGTAACCGATGATCACTGGTTGAATCACGCTTAAAAACGTGACGGGGACATAGAGGATCATGCCGAACAGCAGCTCACGATGAGCGGGCTTCAGATCAATGATGAGTTTCTTGATTAGCTCACGCTCATTCATGTCCACAACCCCTGCAGTTTATCGAGCCCCCAAAGTTGTTGATAGAGTGTGCCATTGTCCATGAGATCGCGGTGCGTCCCCGCTTCAACCACGCGCCCCTCATTAAGCACAATTATGTGGTTGGCATCTTTCACAGCGGATAGCCTGTGCGTTGCTATGATCACGATGCCATCGCGGTGAAAGGTCTTCAGCCCACCGACAATATGATGCTCCGTTTCTGCATCAACCGAGGAAAGCGCATCGTCGAGAATCAAGACACTGCGCTTCGCAAGGAGCGCACGCGCAAGTGCTACGCGCTGACGCTGGCCACCTGAAAGCGTAATACCGCGATCACCGACCATGGTTTCGATGCCACCTGAAAGACTCTCTATGTCGCGATCAAGGCGGGTCAGCACAAGCACCGCCGTGAGTTCTTCGGCCGTTGCATCTGGCTTTGCAAAGCAAATATTTTCGCGAAGGCTCTTGTGAAAGAGGAAACTCTCCTCAGAAACAACGGCAATCTCACGATACAGGGTGTCGAGCGCAATGTCGTTGATGTCACAGCCATTAAGCGCGATTCTCTGCCGCGGCACTACCACGCGCCGACTGAGCGCGCGCAGGAGCGTGGACTTAAATGACCCACTAGGTCCAACAACGCCGAGCAATTGTCCACGCACGAGATGAACACTCACCGCGCTTCCTTGTACGGTGGCCTCGTGATTGAGCGTGAGATCATCAATGCGCAGGGCAGTGATGGGTCCAGGATCCTTCGCACCATCGACAATGCGCGGCATTTGTTGAAAAAGATTATTGATCCGACTCATGCTTGCTTGGCCGCGACTGAGCACCGACATTACAAAACCCACCGACATCGCGGGCCAGGCTATTTGTAAAATCCGCGCGTTTATCTCGACAAAATCACCAACACTGATGCGCCCTGCCGAAACCGCACGACCTCCCACGTAGAGCGCAAGTCCCACGGCGAGCCCCACCATTAAGCGCATGATGGGTTGCATGAGCACGCGCACGCGCGCGAGGCGAACGGCAGCGTCGTAGGTTGCCTGATTAGTTTGTGCAAAACGTTCGTTCTCGCGGGCTTGTTGGTGGAAAAGCCTCACCACATGTGCACCCAACAAATTTTCTTGAACGTGGCTGATGAGTTTGCCCATCTGCGATTGATAGTCCAAGGTTGCCTGAAACATGCGTTTCGTGAGGCCGCGCATCGTGAGAATGATAAGTGGAAACGGCAATAGCGAACACACCGCGAGCGCTGGATCGATCTTAACCATAAGGGGCACGGTGAAGATAAAGACGAACACGATATTTAAAATATTGAGCGCCGCAAAGCCCACCATCATGCGGATGTTCGCCATATCGCTCGAAAGACGATTCATGAGATCGCCAACGGAATGCTGATTAAAACATCCATCGTCGAGTGTGGAAAGATGAAAAAACAAGCGTTCGCGAACATCGCGTTCGATGGTGCGACCAACGCCAAAGAGGACCCGTCGACTGAGCGTTCGCAGCACAGCGACGATGGTTGCCAACACCACAATAAAACCGAGGAGCGGAAAGAATGCAAAGCTTATCGACCACTGAAAGACGCGCAGCACATAGGGCTGGCTCTTATCTATGAGCAAAACGCTCGCATTGATGAGCGTGGGAAGATACGCCATGAGCATATTCGTGAGCAAAAGCAGCGAACCACCATAGAGCAAAGCCCCACGATAGGCTCTCAGCGCCTCCCCAAAACTCACGCGTGTAGCAGTGAGAGGAAATCCATACGCTGATGCTTGACCTAATTGCCCATTCATAACCTGGTCCTACTCACCCAAAAGCTCGTCGACACGATGCCACGTGCCTCTTCACATAGCAATGGCTAGATATTTTTGGCGGTTAGAACCTTTATTCGTTTTCGTGAGCCGATAGGTATTGACCACCTGAAAGCCTGTTTTTACACCAGTGCCGAGCGGAACCAGTCACTGCATAATGCGACGGCCAAGCCGGGAAAGTAAGAATGACTATTATGGAACGCGTCTCACGAGAAAAAGCGTGTGAACAGGCCTCGATTGCCCTTGCTTCCATGATCGAGCATACGTTGCTCGGCGATAATCTCGACGAGACAAGCGTTAAAGCGCATGTCGATGAAGCCGTGGCCTTGAGTGTTTTTGGCGTATGTTTGCCAGTAGCGTATGTGCCGCTCGCCAAACAGCAGCTCAAAGGCACGCCGCTTAAATTGGTAACGGTGATCGATTTTCCACTCGGGCGCAAATCAAGTCGTGAAAAGGCCCAGGAAGCATTGAGTGCGCAAATTCTCGGTGCTGATGAGATCGATATGGTTCTCGACTATCAAGCGCTTATCGACAAAAA
>CAZRSD010000017.1:0-10608 GCA_964602645.1 uncultured Myxococcales bacterium | reverse complement strand
GGCGGTTGTCACCCAAACGGCGGTGCCTATCAAAGTTATCGTCGAGACCAGTGCGTTAAATCGTGAGCAACTTTCGATCGCGTGCGCCTTGGTTGCCTTGTCTCATGCGCATTTCATCAAAACATCAACGGGATTTCACAAGGCTGGCGCCGATGCACACGACATCGCGCTCATGCGTGCGCTGTTGCCCGAGCGCGTGGGCATAAAAGCTTCCGGCGGCATTCGCGATCGCGCTTCAGCACTCGCGATGGTTAATGCAGGTGCATGTCGGATTGGATCGTCGAAATCGAAGCATATTTTGCAGGTAGTGTAACGAGCTTTTCAACATAAGGACCACCATGCACGTCATCGAGATTATTCAGAAGAAGCGAGACCGCCAGACATTGACCAAAGACGAGATCGGTTTTCTCGTGAAGAAATATGTCGATGGCTCACTACCCGATTACCAGATGGCTTCCTGCTTGATGGCGATTTTTGTGAACGGCATGACCGACGAGGAAACCTCATGGCTCACCGAGGCCATGCTGCGCTCCGGCGAAGTGATCGAGCATGAAAGCGGTCAAAGCCCCATCATCGACAAACACTCGACAGGCGGCATCGGCGACAAAATCAGCATTCCCCTTGCGCCCGCCATAGCAGCATGCGGCCTTCGCGTGCCCATGATCGCAGGCCGCGGCCTTGGTCACACGGGCGGTACCCTCGACAAACTCGAAGCGATTCCCAATTTCCGCTGTGACCTGACGAGCGCACAATATAAAGCGCAGGTGCGGGAAATCGGCTGCGTCATCATGGGGCAAACCAAAGACATCGCCCCCGCCGACAAATTGATCTACGCGCTACGCGATGTCACCGGCACCGTTGAATCAATACCGCTCATTTCGTCGTCGATCATGTCAAAAAAATTGGCCGAGGGCATTGATGGCATCGTTCTCGACGTCAAATTTGGTTCCGGCGCCTTCATGAAGAAAATCGAAAACTCACGTCGTCTCGCCGAAGCTATGGCGAAGATCGGCGCCCTCATGAATAAGAAAGTTACCTGCCTGCTTACCAATATGGATCAACCACTCGGCACCATGGTTGGCAATTCGCTTGAAATTATCGAGAGCATCGACATTTTGCAAGGACGTGGGCCCGAAGATAGCGTCGCGCTCACCGTCGAGCTTGGTGCGGAAATGCTCGTGCTCGGCAATCGCGCAACGACTCTTGAAGAAGGTCGCAAACAGGTTCACGACGTATTGAACAATGGCAAAGCCTTCAACAAATTTGTGCAGATGGTTCGCGCGCAAGGTGGCGACGAACGTGCCGTGCAAGAGCCGTCACGTTTGCCGTTAGCCTCGAACAAGATCGTTGTCGAAGCAAAGCTTGATGGCTTTGTAGGAGCGGTGGAAAGCCGTTCTATTGGCCTTGCGACCAATTTGCTCGGTGGCGGTCGCACCAAGCTCACCGACAAAATTGATTTTGGCGTCGGCCTTACCATGCACGTAAAGATCGGCGACAAGATTGGACGGGGTCAACCTCTGTGCACCGTCTATGCGGGACAAGTGGGCGTAGATGAAGCACTGAATCGCATCGAGAATGCGTTCAGCATCGTGCCACAAGCCATCGCGAAGCCAGAGCTCGTGCAGGATCGCATCACCTCAGTTCGCTAGGTGACAAACCAATGCCTCACTATGTGCACTACCGCGCAATGACAAAGTTGTTTTGGCCACACGGCCGCCAATTAATTATTTGGAGCTTACAGCAATGGTCCATGTCACCCCCGAACATCTACGACAAGCGGCACGATTTCTCACCGAACGACTCGCGCTTGAAAGCAAACCGCGCGCGAAAACAGCGATCATCTTAGGCTCGGGCCTCGGGCCCTTCGCCGAGCAAATAAAGAAAGGTGCTCATACAACAGTTTCGTTCAGCGAAATTCCGCATTTCTCGTCGTCGACGGTGCGCGGTCACAAAGGTGAGCTTATTTACGGCATGGTCAATGACGAACCGATTCTCGCACTTAACGGTCGCCTGCACCTGTACGAAGGTTTGCACCCGCAGCAAGTGATAGTGCCCATTCGCGTGCTCGGCCTCCTCGGTATTTCGACATTGATCCTCACCAATGCGAGTGGTGCCATCGGCGATGGCTATGAGCCTGGTCATTTAATGGTGGTGGCCGATCACATTAATTTCACCGGCACCTCACCGCTCGTGGGCAAAAACATCGACGAACTCGGGCCCCGTTTTGTGGACATGAGTGCAGCCTACGACAAAGATTTGCGCGCGATCGCCAAGAAGGCTGCGCTTAAAGCTGACATTAAAATGCATGAGGGTGTTTACGCAGGCCTTCTCGGCCCATGTTATGAAACGCCAGCGGAAGTGCGCCTGCTTAAAGTTCTCGGCGCCGATGCCGTCGGTATGAGCACGGTATTTGAAACGATCGCGGCACGTCACATGGGCCTCAAGGTCCTAGCCATTTCGTGCCTGACCAATAAGGCCGCTGGCCTCTCGTCGCAAAAGATCACGCACGAAGAAGTCATGGAAAACAACGCAAAAGTTTCGGCGAAGCTCGGGGTAATTCTCACCGATATTGTCGGGCACATTTCTTAAACACCATGTTCACAAGGCGCGCTTTGTCGTCGCAAAAGCGGCGATGAAAATACATATCACCTACGTAGTAACAATCTCATCGCGCGCGCGCATGAAAACCAAGGTAGCGTTACTTTGCGCAAGTAAAGGTGCCGCGATATCTCGAAAGCATGCATTGCCATTCCATGACACCCGCATCGGTGTGACGCATTTCATTGCTGGCAGCTGAGATCACAGCGCCATTGCAATAAAACTCTGCATTTTCTAGCGCTTCTTGATACGCATCGCGCATGCCTTCTGCGTCGCTATCGTGCTCGTTGACACGATGCCAATGCTTGCTGCCGCTCGTGGTGACCTGCCATTCACTCATGAGATCTTTTTTAGCGACGAAGGATGCTTTAGCGGTTGCTTCGCCCTTGTAGCATTGTTTGCTCCCATGATAGATCGGCTCGCAGGTGAGCGTGGTCTTCCACGTTGACACTTGCATGTAATCACCCCGATTAATTAGTTGCAGAGCTGCCGTTGCCTTGGCTTGCTCGAGCAGCATTTCTTGTGTCGGCGGTGGATTGCCATCGTCAGGGCTATGCGCCGCTTTACCGCTTACAATTTTTAATTCAGCCGCATGAATAGTGGACACCAGTGACATCGCCACGATCAAAAAGCTCGATTTGGTGAACATGCCTCGTACCATGATGTACTCCTCGTATTCCGTTGGTAACTGAAGACATTTTCGGGCACGATATCGATTTGTTGCGTCAGATTTTAATTGGTCTCGGCGGATTTCTCAACGACAAAATTAGGAGAATGCAGCGATTGCATTGCGACCACGCCTTACAGCACACGTGGTCAAAACCTACAGTGACTATCTCGACGTAAAATCACGATCCATGACGGTCTTACGTTTTTCGCTCTTGGCGCTCTCAATCGCTTTTTCGCATTCGCGTTCAACGACCTTGCTCAGTGCTTCCAAAACCGAAGCGGAAGTGTTCATGCCGCCCTTTTCTTTAATGAGCGCCTTTATCTTGCTTGCTACAACGAGAATATCAGCCACAATCGCCTCCTATAAAAATGTTCGCTAAAAATTTCCCTCGAGCTTCATGCTCAAGCGATAGCACGCCAAAACTTTTGCTTGGCCGATAAGGAAATTAGCATTTAGCGGGGGACAGTGCTATGAAAAGAACGATTCTTTTATCAATTGCGATTTTCCTTTCACTCTCTTCAGGCTCAGTTTGGGTATTAGACTACGAATCATCCGACCCGCCACCATACACAGAAAGGGAAACCAAGGCGATCAAAGCTCATTACGGATTGACGAAACATCAACCCATGTTTACCGAACAGCAAATGCAAGCGCTCAGCGATCGTAAGCTCAATGCATTGGTTCGGGTTTTGATAGCACATAGGACGATCAAATTTGAAGAGATTGTCGACGTCATCGATTTTTCCCGCGAGATCATCGAGTCGGGGCTTAACTTTAAAGACATTGAGCCACGCATCGTGCGCTCTATCGATAAAGGCGAAGTAGTGTTCATGGCCCTCGAAAAGGCCATCACCCGTGAGAAATTTCATCAGTGGCATGCCGGTGTCGTTAAACGCATTAGCGAAAAAAATGGCGCTTTCGTATCAAAGGTTCAGCAACTCGATCTACCGAATAGCGACAAGCGACGTGTCATCAATGTTTACGCAACCTGCATAGCGTCGTTTCAGGACGACAACGATCGACTCGTGATGTCCACCAGCATTGGCGAACCATTGGATGAATACAGCGCACCACGCTATCGCCGCTATCCTGTTGTTGTTCGCGAGGACCACGATTGGGAACAATCGGTCCATAACGTCGCCTACCAGGCGCTCATGCACGAAGCGAAAGAAGTAGCCGAGAACTACAACCTCTCTACCTTCGAGAAAGTTGTCATGGCGAAATGCATCGCTGAACAGTCGCTTCGATTCTTCTTGCCGTCTCATCATCCGTTTAAGGCGTGGCACAAACATCGCATGCTTCGCTCAAAAGCTCCTGAAGATGCGTTCTTCATGCACACCGGCGTGTGCAGCAATTTCTCGGGCATCGCCTATAACGCGGCGCTCGAACTCGGCTTGCGCGGCAAAATTCACCTCGCGAAAAATGGCGTGCATGTCTATTTGGAATTCGAAGAGCTCGGCCAGTGGTATCACGCGCATCCGTTTAACAGCAAATCTGGGGCGGTGATTACGCGATTTATGTCGAACCCTCCTAAAGAGCCGCGGTAATAGAATTTTGTCGAGGCTGCTGGCTTCATCGCCGATGATTAAAAATCAAACCAAGCAAAAGAACTTTGAAGACGCATAGAGCACCACAATAATAATAAAAAATTTACCGGGCTCGCGCGTGCGTCGGCATCAACGGTGCAACGCGCGGAAACGCGCCATCGAGGCGGCCGGTCAAAAGGCCACCACCAAGCATGACGTCGCCATCATAGACAACAGCTGCTTGCCCTAGCGCAACCCCAAGAGCAGGCTCATCGAATTCAATGCGCATGAGGCCACTCGCGTCGTCACACGAAACTATCGCAGCGGTTGCTGCGGGACTGCGCGCACGAATCTTCACCGACACCCTGGCCGGCCATTTTTCACGAGGAACCAACTGCGAAAACTCGCTGACCTGCACGTTCTTGCACTGCAAAGAATCACGGCCCGCAAGCACAACCTGTTGGCTTTGCGCATCGATATCGACGACAAAAAGCCGGTCACGACTCGAAACCCCAAGGCCACGACGCTGACCGATAGTGAAATGGTGCACGCCGTCATGCTTGCCGACGACTTTGCCCGCATCATCGACAATGTCACCGCCTGACAGTCTTATACCAGCAGCTTTTTCAACGACGCGCGCGTGATTACCGTCGGGCACAAAACAAATTTCGTGGCTGTCTTTCTTATCGTGCACCAAGAGACCTATCTCGCGTGCGATCTCGCGCACCTTGGGCTTTGGCAAATCACCGAGAGGAAAATAGAGATTGTCGAGAATCGACGGGTCCGTGCCGTAGAGATAATATGTTTGATCGCGATCGAGATCATGCGGCCGCGCCATGGCACGTTGACCACGATAATCGATCATGCGCGCGTAATGTCCGGTCGCCAGACCCGCTGAAAGATTCTTGGCCGTCTTATAAAGATCGCCAAACTTCACTGTGTGATTGCACGCAAGGCATGGAATAGGCGTAATGCCATTTTGATAGGCACGCACGAAAGGATCAAAAACAGTCTCTTTAAATTTTGCTTGCGCATCGATTGCATAAAATGGAATGCCGATCTTGTCGCATACCAAGCGCGCATCGCTCATGTCGTCGAGTGAACAGCAACGCCCTGTGCGCACCTCTTCCGTGCTCTCGGGCGCAAGGCGCAAGGTCACCCCGATGACGTCGAAGCCCTCTGCTTTTAATAAATACGCGGCAACCGCCGAATCAACGCCACCCGACATGGCGGCTACAATTTTCTTAGCCATAACGCGTGGGATTGTGAATGAAAAAACACCATTCAAAAAGAGCCGTCGCCAATTGCGCACCATAAAAAAAACGCGCCCTTAGGGCGCGCAATCAAGAAAAGAGCGTTCACGAGTGTCCGCTAGAACTTGCACTGCTCATTGAGGCGGGCAATTTCTTTATTGGCAACTTCAACGATAAAGTCGAATTTGGCCATAAACAATTTTCCTGGGCTGCTTGGATATTCTTTAGGAGCAAGCTCGCTCATGCCGAAAATATTGACGCCGCGTTCAAGTTTCTTTAGGTTATATTCGACGGCGATCTCAGCTATCTTAAGCCCCCAACCACGAGCCATCTCAACACTCACCTCGTTCTGGTCAAAGCGGCCAATGCAGCCAATGCAGCAGCTGCCTCGATTCTTACCAGCTACCATCGTCGGCAATTGGTTTTTTTCTCGACAACGATAGCGATTACCGCAACTATCCAATGCATCGTTGCAATAGATATCGGAAAACTTAAAATCGCCGTTCAAATCCATCTGCGTCTTTTGAATCCTTTGTAACGTGAGTATCGGGTCGCCAAGATCGGTCACCGTGTGGCCAATGACAATTCGTACAACGTCTTCACCACGTGCGGAAACATCCGAGCGCGCCTCGCACGCACCCCACTCGTTGCGAGAATAGGTTTTACCTCGCTGGTTATCCATCGCAAAGAGCGACATACACGCAAAACTAAGCAACGTACTTACAACAATGGTTCGCATACTCTCTCCATAGATAATGGTGTAAATATGCTCACTATTTAAGTGCATTTTGTTAACTCAGCAATACCCTCGAGACTATGCATCCGGAAACAAGAGCCGCGCCTTAATCTTATCGCGATCAATGCGCATGATGTGATGCGCGCGAATGATCGACGTTAGGTCAAAAAGCGCTCGGTCGAGATTCTCATTGTTGATAACGTAGTCGTAATTGTCGAGGCCAACCATAATCTCGTCGCGCGCAGCGAGTAGTCGTCGTTTTATTTTGTCGTGAGATTCGGTGCCGCGCTTTATAAGGCGCTTCTCAAGTTCTTCAAATGACGGTGGTGTTATGAAAATCGTCACAGCGTCGGGATAGTGCTTCTTGATTTGCAAACCCCCTTGCACGTCGATATCGAAAATCACATCGCGACCATTTTCAAGACTCTCTTTCGTCCACCGTGCGCTTGAACCATAGAGGTTGCCGTGAACTTCAGCCCACTCGAGGAAAGCGTCGTCGTCGATCATCTTTTGAAATCGAGCCTTATCGACAAAATGGTAATTGACGCCGTCTTGCTCACTGCCACGGATCACACGCGTGGTGTAGCTGATGCTGATGATCAATTTTTCTCTACTATTAACTAATAAATGAGCTAGCGTTGTTTTACCGGTACCGCTCGGCGCGCTTAATACGATGGGGAAACCCTTACGAGCCATAAAGCACCTGACCTATTCTATATTTTGTACTTGTTCTCTTATTCGCTCAATCTCGGCCTTTAGGTCAATGGCTTTGACGGTAATTTGACTATCATAGGCTTTGCTAAGGAGCGTATTAGTTTCTCTCAGCATTTCTTGGCACAGAAAATCAAGCTTACGTCCGATGGCTCCACCACCTCGACACAGATCAGCAAAATGTTGTTCATGTGCATCTAGACGATCTATCTCTTCTGTGAAATCGGAGCGCTCAACTAAAAGTGCAAATTCTTGATGGAGGCGGTCCTGATCGAAATTAAATTTGTCGCTGATTTCATCAAGACGCACTTTTAATCGGACAAAGCGATTTTTGGTATCGCAAAGCGACATTTCACGAATGCCGCGCAATAATCCATCAACGGTTGCAAGCATGTCGCGAAGCGAACTTTGTAACCGTTCGCCTTCATAGTGACGTGAGCGTTGCAAATCCTGCAACGCCGCAACAAATACGCGCTCGCCGACGTCGTCGTAGGAGACGCCAACGTCACTCAGCGTCGTGCGAATAACACCAGGCATCTGCAAAATATCATTCATCGTAATCAAAGCTACTGTTTCTAGTCGGGCTTGCAGACTCGTCAATGCGCGATAGGCGCTGACCGCTACATCTTCATTCACCACAAACGAGGAAAGCTTTTCCGACGAGGCTTGCACCTTTGCATCGATCTCTATGCGTCCTCGACTGCAATGTTCGCCGACCAGTTGATGGATTTTTGGCTCAAGCGCACTCAGCTCCTGCGGTAAACGACATTTGATGTCGAGCCCACGGAAATTGACGCTGCGAATCACAAACTCGATGTTTGCAGCGCCTTCATTGAGCTGCGCACGCCCGAGGCCCGTCATGCTCGACAAAAGCCAATTCGAATTATTTTCATTTTGCACGTTTCATTACCTGATGAGGATCAAGCGCATCTCGCATGCCGTCGCCAAGAAAATTGAAACACGCAACGGTGATCAAAATAAACAGGCCAGGCCAAAATGCTAAACTTGGTGAAGATTTTATATACTCAACTGCATTGTTTAGCATATTGCCCCAAGATGACACGGGGGGTTGCACACCTAAACCCAAAAAACTGAGCGCGGCTTCATATAAAATATTGCCGCCGACTTCTAAGGTTGCAGCAACAATAATTGGCGCCAATGCATTGGGGAAAATATGCGATAATAGCACGCGCGCGTGGCTTGCGCCGAGCGCATGAGCGGCTACAACAAATTCCATATTTTTTAGTTGCATGGCGCTTGCGCGGGCAAGACGCGCCACCGTCATCCAGCCAAAAAACACGATGATCAAGATGAGCTTAATCACCGACGCGAAATTACCCTCACCGATAGATTTCCAGGGAATGAGCACAAAGAGCATAAAGTATACCGCAACAAAAAATGCCGCGACCATCAGCCCATCGAGGCCCATGCGAAAGAAGTAATTGGCTTCGGCTTTTTTCTTGCGCTCATCGGCCATGAAGCGAATGAGCATGAAAATACCAAGCACCGTCAAAAATATGAAAGACAAGTTGCTCGAGGAGAACTCGCTCGCGAAAAGGCGATTTAAGTCGAGCGCTGCAAAGACGATCATGAGCGGCAAAACCGGAATCGACAACATGGCGTCGGTAAAGCGCATGAGAATGGCATCGATGCGCCCGCCGAAATAGCCGGCAAAAAGACCGACACACGCGCCGATCAATGCCGACGTGATCGCTGCCAGAAAACCGACAGAAAGCGAAATGCGACCTCCAAAGATGAGGCGCGTAAACACATCCTGCCCGAGCTCATTTGTACCCATCAAATGCGGATAGCCAGCCGGCAAATTGGCGCCCACGAGACTTGCGGTCTTATGAGAAACCCCGAGAAGGCTTTCGATGAGCGGCGCCATGATCGACAACGATGCAAAGATCATCAAGACGATGAGCGAGATGACAGCGAGACGATGCTTAGTAAATCGGCGCCACACAAGCGATGAAAAGCTCTCCAATGGCTTCTTTACCGCGACATCACTCGCTACCCCTGCAGCACTCGACATGACACCACCTTAACCTTTTCGTATGCGAGGATCGACAACAACATAGACCGCGTCAGCGAGCAGATTGCCCACCATCACCAAAATCGCTTCGATGAGAAACACAATAATGGCCACGTAATAGTCGCTATTCATCACCGCGTCGTATTGCAAGCGACCAACACCGGGCCACGAAAATACCGTTTCTGTGAGTACTGCGCCACCAAATAGCGACGGTATCGACAACGCAAGCACGGTCACCACAGGAATCAACGCATTGCGAAACGCGTGCTTCAAAATCACGACGCGTTCACTCAAGCCTTTGGCACGCGCGGTGCGAATATAGTCTTTCGGTAAGATTTCGAGCATGGATGCACGCATGTAACGCAGCCATCTGCCGACGTAAAAAATCGATAACACGATGGTCGGCAATATTGCGTGCTGCAAGCGATCGAGGATGATCGTGCCGATACCTTGACCATAGATCCCCGGCGTTTGCACGCCGCCCGCGGGGAACATTTGCAGATTCTCAGCGAAAACATAGATCATCATGATGCCGAACCAAAAGACCGGCAACGAAATACCGATGAAGGCTAGAAAATTGATGATGTAGTCAATGAGCGAATATTGTCGATACGCACTGAAGACGCCAAGCGGAATGGCGATCAAGAGCGACAAGATCAACGCCGGGAACATCAATTGAATGGTGTTGCCAATACGTCCAGATCGCACGATGTAGCCACTCATAAGCGCATCGGCTTTGGCGCTCACCGTATGTTCTTCTTTGTAGCAGTCAGCACCGCAACCGTCATTCGCTTCGCGATTGCCGTCGTCACACGTTTCGCCACTGTCGATCTTGCCGTCGCCACAGATCAGTGGTGTGCCAAAGAGCAAATCATAGACAGGGCGCTTATAGGTTTGCGAGAACCCAAGCGCATTGCGGTCGCCCGCAAAGAAATAGAGAAAGCCGCGATTGTATTTTTGCTCATGACCGACAACGCCATGCTCCACGTCAAAGGCAAATCGTTGTTCGCCATTCGCCGTTTTCACCTGAGCAAAAACCGCCGTCTGACCATTTTTGTCGAAGAGGTGAGTGTACACGC
>CAZRSD010000016.1:0-15877 GCA_964602645.1 uncultured Myxococcales bacterium | reverse complement strand
CAACACCGTCGCTAAGGTCTCACCGAGATTGCCTTTGAAGAGCGCGGTTGTGGCGATACCGAGTGGCAACGAAAGGGTATAGAACGCGAGCAAAGTCCATCGTCGTCGTGACGAAAACTGACGGTTGATGAGGATAAACGAGAACATGAGCGCCTCGTAGCTCTTGTGGACACAAAGCGCTAACAACATGGCACTGGCTGAATGCACTGAGAAATCATTAGAAATAACCAGGAACATGCCGCTTGCAAAGCAATGCACCAATAGCGACGCAAACAAAACCAGGAATGGCTGATGGCCATCATGTTTGTGATGCACACCGTGCACCAAAGTATACAGCACAAACATTACAACAATAATAGCGAGAGAGAGCTTCCCGCCTCGCTCAATGACCTCGGGAAGAAGATCAAAAAAGCAAAGGCCAAACATGGCACCCGTGCCCATCAGAAAAAACCACTGCGAATATTTTCTCACAGTACCAAAAAGCGTTGGCGCACATGAGAAAAACACGACGCAGGCTACAAGAATCGAGGTCTGCGCAATCAAACCCATAACACTACCTGAGTTACGCGAAGCCGCAAAAGCAACTTCAAGTGAAGAGAAAAATTGCAAATGACGTCGCGATTTTTGTGAAGCCGCTCCACGCAGGATGATCGCGAAGAGTTTCGCGCAAGCGCATGGCACCGCTATTCGCACAAGCACCCGACAGCTCGGGAAATTAGGCTACAATTGGTGGTCTAAATGGATGCGCAGCATACGAAGAAAGCATGCCTTTCTCGACGGCAGTGAAGTAATCGCCATGACGTGCGATTGCTTTAGGATCGGTGTAGTCTACTCCCGCAAAAAAGAGTGAATCACCCGTCATATGCGCGATACCGTGCGTGTGACAATGCCGATGCTGCATTTCATCGTGGTTGCCGTCGTGATGGTGAGGGACACTCGTGTGATCGGACATTTCCTTATCAGCGTCGTCTGCTTTGCCAGGAGCGGCTAAAGCATGATGAACATGATGATAGCGCAGGGTGGCCTGCTTTGTGTAGAGAACAGACTCACGTGCAGAGATGCGCGCAACGAGCAGTGCTATCAAGAGCAGTACAACGACGTCGATGACTCTGCTCCTCGTTTTCGCTGTGGTGATGTGCCCGCCCATGGCGACAATATAATCGGCAACGCATTTCAAAATCAAGTAAGTCACGCAACGAAATTTTTGCACCAGGGATTCATGTGCAAAAAAAAGAAGTGCTCAACGTTTTGTCGAGCACTTCTTGTAGACGTTTTGGCCAATTTACGGCGTTTCTGTTTCGCTGCCTTGTTTTTCGCCTTGAACTGCAGCATGAGCTTCTTTAGCGACGGTGTCGAGAAAGAGGCCATCAATATTGCCTTCACGAAGTTGCAAGCCATTTTTGGCTTCTTCAACTTCACCTTCAGGTTTTTCTTCTTCTTTTTGGCCTTCAGCTTTCTTTTCTGGTTCATTGTAGTCTTCTTCATCTGCGAGGATGTTCGCGCTAAATGCTAGGGCAAGCAAATAAAGAGTTGTGAGTAAATACTTTTTCATAGCGGTTCTCCGTGTATTTTTTAGACTATAAAATAATAAATCAATATCTCATATTGAGACTTATCTAGGAGTATCTAGCGAACATGGGGTTGATCTGCAGTGATGGACTTCCTCAAGCGGGAGACTGCGTTGGGGCTGGCATTTTCCACTCGTGACCTTGCCCAAAGTCGGCCATTGGCCGCAATATGAGGCGACCGACGAGATGAATCATAACCTTTTAGCCTTCCTTAGCTAAAGCTGGGCTTCGCTTTTGGCGCGACAAACGTGCTGCCGAGTGATGCGATGATGATAAAGGCGATCGCAAACGCTTGCGTTGTGCTTAGATCTTCGTGCAACACGAGCAGACCAGTGAACGATGCCATGGCAGGCTCAAGG
Source organism: uncultured Myxococcales bacterium (assembly GCA_964602645.1). GTDB lineage: Bacteria > Myxococcota > UBA727 > UBA727 > JABDBI01. The sequence goes on along the minus strand of CAZRSD010000016.1, from coordinate 13,950 downwards.
CTCATCAGAATTCCAAAGCTTAATTTGGGCAACCTTCTGAGCGCTATCATCTCGAGCGAATAGGGAATCGCGCTCGACAGGAGCGCAACCAAGAATGCCCATGGCAAGATGTCAACCGTAATGCTGTCATAACCGTTGGCAAAAAAGACGATGGGCGTGATGACGACCGTCGCCATAGCCATGCCATAACTCGTCGCATAACCTTCATGCATGACGCGCGCCGCGCGTTGGCCGGCAACGATATAGAGCGCCCAAAAAACTGCAGCGAGTAGCGCAAAGCACACGCCGAAAATATCGATCGAGGAATTGGTGGCGATAGGCGAAATGAGGACGATACCTACCGTGGCAAGAGCTGCCCACAAAAAGTCGGTTTTGCGTTTCGAGCTAAGGATTGCAAGGGCAAGCGGGCCAGAAAATTCGAGAGCAACAGCGAGGGCCAGGGGAATTCGTTCAATGGCGAGGTAAAATGAGAGATTCATAAAACCAAGCGCAATGCCGTACAGGCATACTGCTTTAAATTGACGAAGCGACAAACGCTCGCGCCACGGACGCCACACTATCATCAACATAGCGGTAGCGAGCATGAGGCGAAGCGCCGTGATACCAATGGCGCCTGTGATGGGAAAAAGTTGCTTCGCAAAGGCTGCGCCGATTTGAATTGAAATAATAGCGATGACAATAGCAAAAAATGGAAGAATCGTTGAATTCATCGTGGTTCACCAAGCCGTGTCAGAAGTCGCATTGATCTCGGGTGCAAAAAATTCTTAATAAATATTCTAAAAAAAATTACTTTTAAGATTTAACGATATCATAGTTGTCGTCGATTTAAAGATGGTCGGCCGCTCTTTGTGTTTCACCATCAAAAACATTATACGCGAATGATAAGTGATTTTACGTTAGGACCCGTCTGAATAAACAAACCTACCACAAGAGAACAAATTACCCTGCGCCACGAGGCCATTTTTGAACAAGCCGCCAAATAAATGTAATAGCAGGCTTATGGCGCTTGGGCCTGCTAGAAGAATCGCGTGATGACAACGCAGATAAACATCATGACGTAAAGCCCCACGCCGCGAATGATGAGCCACCACCAACTGCTCATGCGCATGGCCGCATAGAGAATAGCGACCGCATGGACGAGAAAACCAAAACCTAAAATGAGCGACAATCGTGCAAGCATGTGTTTGGCGATGGGATTTCGGAGACCTTCACGCAATTCTGCGGGAATGATCGTGTCATATTTCTCGAGCATGACAAGGAGCACGGGTTTGCCGAACCCTTGCATGACGAGGAGCACGGCCCCGAAGCAAACACCTAAAAAGACGGGTTGCAGTTTCATGTAAAGCGGATTGTTGAATTTGAGCGATAAAAACGCAAACGCCGCGACCAGGGCAAGCGAGGCGATGCTAAGGCCGTCGAGTTCGCCGAATTCGTAGAGCGAATACATCGTCTCGGTCAGCGCCAATACAACAGCCGAAATGAGGCCGGCTTTGAGACCCATGAAACTGTCGATGACGACAAAGGCGACAAGGGGCAATATGCCAAAGAGAACGATATTGATATTCATGAAGCGCTCGGTATGGCATTGTGAAGCAACAAGCAAGACGCGATGCAGGTTTTTGGATTTGAGGCGCTTATGACCCGATCGGTATTCTACGTTTCTGATAGCACGGCAATGACGGCCAAGGGGTTGGGCAAGAGTCTCATGTCGCAATTTGAGAAGGTCGCCTTCGTTGAGCATTTAAGGCCCTATATCGACTCGCTTGAAAAAGTCGAAGAGCTCGTCAACGAGGTGCGCAGCGCGGTGTTGACTAATGGAGAAATGCCCATCGTCTTTGCGTCCATGATGGACGAAAATCTCATGCGTGCCCTGTCGTCAAAAGTTGATGGTGTGATCGATATTTTTACTCCCTTTCTCAAAACGCTCGAGCGTATGATGGCGTCGAAATCTTCCCGTGCCGTCGGGCGTGCACATGCAGCGTCGAATTTTGATGCATATAAGCGACGAATCGAGGCTGTTGATTTTACTATGGCAACGGATGACGGCCTCAAACTCTATGATTACGACCAAGCAGATTTCATTTTGCTCGGCGTTTCGCGCACCGGAAAAACACCGACGGCACTCTATTTGGCGCTCAATTTTGGTTTGAAAGTAGCGAACTATCCCTTTACTGCCGAGGATTTGCCGACGTTTATGCTGCAAGCCGCTCATAAAAAAAATCGTCACAAATTGGTTGGGCTTACCATCAGCTCTGAGCGCTTGTCCAATATTCGACGAGAACGACGTTCCGAGGGCAACTATGCAGACTATTTGCAGATCTGCATGGAACTCGATGCACTCAAAGATTTATTTGAACGCGAGCAGATAAAAAGTGTCGACACGTCTACACGGTCGGTGGAAGAGATTGCTGCATCAATCATGAACTTGTCCTCGCCGAAACGCTAAGGTGATGAAGGCTACGCAGACAGTCTAACGAAGTTTGCCGCCAAAATTATCCCGTGCTCGAAATATCTAATCAATCATTGGAGAATTTTATGAGATGGGAACGAATGACCGAATTGCTTTTACTCTTTTTTGTGGCCTTGCCGCTCTGTGCTGGTAAGCACTTTCATATCAAGGATAGTCAACAAGGCGAGTACTATGAATACGATCTTGTTGGCAGTCACAAAGATCAAGTCAAGCGTGAAATGGGCTACCACACGAAAAAAGCGCTTAAGGCGCCGTTCAAATTCGTGGGCAAATGCTATCACACTACAAAGGGCGCAATGAAAGGCACGCTGCGCTCGATTGAGTTATTCTTGAGTGATTCGCATAGCATCAATGGTCAACGACAAGATTTCACAAAGGCGGTTTCTGAATTTGAAGTGCAAACAGCATTTGATTATTACTACGTCGATGATTTTGATCGGGAAGACGCGCACTGCATCTTCGGTTTGCCTACAGCATTGTGGAAAACGTTTAAAAATATTTTGTACACGGCAGGATTTCGTTTCCCGCGAGCGACGTGGCGCACGGTGAAGGGTATTTTTCATGGCGGCTGCTGTTGCGTGAACGGGTAACAAAGATGAGCACGAGAGGTGGGGCGCAAAAAGCGCGTCGAAACCACTTCTCACGGGCGTTGGTGAGTCATGCATAATTGGCATGATCAAAAGCGCCAAATATTGAAGCGCGCGGAGGGGTCAACATTATCCAATCCCTTCCGCGCGCTTAACCTATTTATTTATTCATTGCCATTTAATTGTTGCTCTCAATGGGGAGGGCATTTTAGGAAAGCGGGTGATTTATTCATTCATTTATTCATTTCTGCCATCCTGCATAAATCTTCGGTTGCTCCGCAAAATCGTTGCGAGAAAAAACAGGGGTTTTTTGGTGGCGGCGAATTTATTTCTTCAGGTGGCGCATTTTTTGCAACAGTCGCCTTTGCAGATGCATCCTTCCTTACCGCAATCACTTTGGCAGCCACAGCCATTCTTGCAGCATGCGCCGGTGCAAGCACAACCACCTTTGCCCTTACAACAACTGCAGAAGTTCCATGCTGCAACAGCCGCTGTGATGACCACGATGAACCAACTGGTCCACATCGGTACTTCTGTACCATTACAAATGATCGACCATCCTAAAACTGCACGCAACAAATGCATAATAGCGATGATCGCGAAAAAAACTCCTGATACAACCATGGCTGCTTTGCCGCAGCAACATTTCTTGGCGAGGGTTTCCATATGTTCCTCCAAATTTGGCGAATGCCAAGGAAAACTGGCTTACCGCTATATACCAATTAGGTGAACACGCAGGCGGATCGCCGCGCTAGCGTACGAGAAGCGTGATGGCTTCATCGATCGTTGCGGGTCCCTTGAGACGCATACCGAAATCCGACGCCAAGTGCTTAACTGAAACACGTGGAATCAAGCCCTTTTGGAAGCCGAGCCTTGCGGCCTCTTTGAGTCGATCGTTGATGCGATAAACACTGCGGATTTCTCCCGACAAACCAAGCTCACCGCAACATACCATGTCGAAAGGCAGCGCGATATTCTTCACGCTCGACGCGATCGCAAGCGCAAGCGCGAGGTCAAGCGCTGGCTCCTTGATGTCCATGCCACCCGCGACACTCACGAAGAGGTCCATGCGCGAAAGTGGCAAACTACCGTGTTTCTCGAGGACAGCCGCGATGACGGAGCAACGATTACTGTCGATGCCGACGCAGGTGCGCCGAGGATTGCCAAACATAGTCTCAACCGTGAGCGCTTGAATCTCGACGAGAACCGGGCGAGTACCCTCCATGGCGCAAAAAACTGAACTGCCAGGCTTATCTGGTGGTCGCTCCGCGAGAAAGAATGCCGACGGATTCTCGATGCCCTTGAGACCATGTGCTCCCATCTCGAAGAGGCCGATCTCATTGGTTGAACCAAAACGATTCTTGTGCGCGCGGAGCAGTCGATATTGATCACTGCGCGACTGCTCAAAATAGAGCACGCAGTCAACCATGTGCTCAAGGAGACGGGGGCCAGCAATGGTGCCATCCTTGGTCACGTGGCCAACCAGGAAGGTTGGAATTTTGTGTGCTTTAGCGAAGCGCACCACCTTGCCACAAACTTCGCGAATTTGCGCAACCGAACCTGCTTGCGATTCAAGCTCGGTGCTAAAAATTGTTTGCACCGAGTCGACGACCATGAAGTCTGGCGCAAGACTCGCGGCTTCAGCGAGCGCGCGATCGACGTCAATTTCTGAAAGCAGAAATAGATTTTCGCTGAGCGAATTCAAACGCTCCGCCGCTAAACGAATTTGTTCCTTCGACTCCTCACCGGAAATATAGAGAACTTTGTTGCCACTTTTAGCAAGCGCCGCCGACGCCATTTGCAAAAGCGTGCTCTTTCCGCAACCGGGCTCTCCGCCGATCAGTGTAATGCCGCCGAGAACGAGACCACCGCCAAGGACGCGATCGAGCTCTTCGATGCCAATGGGCTTTCGCGCAACGACGCTCTCATGCACCGTGGTAATCGCCTCTGGCTTATCTTGCGACGTGCTCACATGCGGGCCCGCGCTCTTCGCGGTAAAGCGTTCCTCAACCATGGAATTCCATTGTTGGCAGGCGGGGCAACGACCATGCCATTTTTTTTCATTGTGGCCACAACTCTGGCAAAAGAATGCGATTTGGCTCGTGGTTTTTTTCATAGGCATAACACTCGCTGTAGCTAGGCTGTAGCGCTTCCCGATCGATATTGATAAAAAGATTTCATGACACGATTCATCCCAAAAGACCATTACTTCGAAAAGGCTAAAGCGCAAGGATTCAAGGCGCGCTCGATTTTCAAATTGGAAGAAATTGATCAAAGCCTCCATATCATAAAGCCGGAATCGATAGTGCTCGATCTAGGTTGTGCACCCGGATCTTGGTTGCAATACGTGGCTCGTCGCCTTGGCAAGAAGGGTGCGGCGCTCGGCGTTGATCTCACACCGGTATCGGAAAAGCTTCACGATCGCATCAAGACTGTCGCTGATGATTGCTTCAAACTCACCAAAGAAAAAGTTTCCGCGTACTTGGCTGAGCTGTCTTCAGATGTTAATGGCCTCGACGTTGTGCTCAGCGATATGGCGCCAAAGACTTCCGGCATCAAGCATGTAGATCAAATTCGCAGCATTGAGCTTGCGCATCAGGCACTCAATCTTGCCGAACAGTTGCTGAAACCGGGTGGTCACGTTGTCATTAAGGTTTTTGCGAGCGGCGAGGTCAACGAGCTGCTTGCCAAAATGAAGGCGATGTTTAAGGTCGTTAAGCAAATGCGACCAAAGAGCGTGCGCGCCCCCAGCAAGGAATTTTATGTGGTTGGTCTTGACAAGAAATAGCCTCGTTATGGTGCTGCTCTTGCTGTCATCGTGTCGAAAGAGCGATGCAGGGGCAACACGGATGTTTCTTGCATCGAGTCTTGCGCCCTTGGGTGAAACAATCAAAGCGTTGAGCCGTGAGCAGGTTGACCTTGTATTTCTCAGTTCATCCGCTATCGCCAAGCAAATAGCCCAAGGTGCGCCGTGCGAAATAGGCATCCTCGCAGATGAAGCGTGGCGAGATTATCTAGTGCAGCGCGACGCTATTACCGCAGAAACCATGACCGTGGCAACAAATCGTCTCGTGCTTGCCGGCACAACGGCGATGCAGGGAAGTGCCACAGAAATTCTCGCAGAACTTTCACCGACTGAAAAACTCATTATCGGTGATCCTGATTACGTGCCTCTGGGCGCTTATACCAAAGAGGCATTTCTACGGCTCAAGGTGTACGAAAAGCTTGCTCCGCAATTTGTCCGCGCATCGTCGGCACGCCAAGCGCACATCATGCTTGAACAAAAAGCAGCACGTTTTGCGGTGCTCTACCATAGCGATGCGGCACATGCGAACCTTGCATTTTTCGCATTCATCGACGACAAATTGCATAGACCTATTCGCTATCCATTCATCGTATGCAAAACCGCACGCGCCAGTAAATTGCCAGCGTTACGGCGGATGCTTACATCTGAAGCATGGCGACGAGCGCTAATTTCCGCGGGACTCGAATAACATTTCTCTTGCGCCCATCCATCAAGTCGTGCCATGATTTTGCAAACCGTGGCGTCGAGCCGCAAAAAATGTCTGGGGGGGCATTATGTTTAGACTGCTTAAGTCATTTGTTTTAGCATTAACCTTAGTAACGTCCGCTAACCTTTTCGCTGATAGCGATGTTGCCACAAACGACGCTAGTGGCAATGAAAGAAGCGCGTTGCGCCATAGCGATGGCCCATCATGCCATTACATTTACAACTCCTACCACTGCAATCGCACGCGCAACTGCAGCTGGAACTACTACGCAAATCGTTGCACCAATGACTGGGGCGGCGGTGGTGGTCATGGCGGAGGACACGGCGGTGGCCATGGTGATGGCGACTGGCGCTGTAATAGTATCAGTTCTCCTCGTCACTGTGAAAGAACTCGTGGCTGTGAGTGGAACTGGCGTCGTGATCGATGCCAAAGCAATTACTAAGCGCGAGTTTAATAGGCGAGAGGCAGCGTGACGCTGCCTTCTTTTGTTGCATCAATATACATCCCCAAAAAACTCTCATATGAGACCTTAAATAAGGTACCGTGCACCGCGTTATATAGAGCGCTTAGAATAAATTTCCGTATGCTAAGCCCTGTAAGGCGCAGTAAATCTGACAAGCAACGAGATTACGATTGATGATGGATTCGATTTGGCCAATCTTTACGGTTTCTCTCAAGGTGGCTACAGCCGCGACAAGCATTGTCATGACCTGTTCGGTTTTTCTTGCATTTGCCCTCGTGAAGCGCCGTACCAAATTGATGAAACTCATTGAACTTGCAATCTATCTACCCATGGCGCTGCCGCCGGTTGCGCTTGGCTACGGGTTGTTGCTGCTGTTGGGGCGCAATTCTGCCATTGGCACCCTGCTTCACAATGTCTTTGGTATTCATATCTCGTTTACGGTGATGGGTGCGGTGATAGCGGCGGTCGCGGTTTCGCTTGGCCTTGGCGTGCGCACGGTGCGACTCGCGCTTGAGCGCATTGAAAAAGACCAGGAAACGATCGCGCGTCTCTTAGGCGCAACGCCTATAGAAATCGCGTGGCACATCTATTTGCCTCAGTGTTGGCCTGCGATTTTCGGCGGTGCCGTCTTAGTATTTATTCGGGCGATTTCTGAGTTTGGCGCAACTATAGTGCTTGCGGGCAACACGCTCGGCGAGACGCGGACCTTGGCATTAGCCATTTGGGTTGGTATGGAAACGCCTGGCCAAGAGCGGCAATGTATGCTGCTTGTTATGGTGGCCTTTTTTATTTCGCTTATCGCCGTGCTGTCGGCCGAATTGTTATTGCGAAAAAGTGCGCGTGAATAATCTTCTGGAGATATGATGAAACCCGCCGTCATTTTGCTTTCTGGTGGCCTCGATTCCACCACCACTTTAGCCTACGCCAAAAGCCTCGGGTTTGATCCGCGACCACTCACGATTCTCTATGGCCAACGCAACAAGGTCGAGTTGCTCGCCGCCAAACGTGTCGCTGCTTTTTTCGGCGTGCAAGAACACAAGATCTTGGAGCTCGATTTGCGCCTGATCGGTGGCTCCTCGCTCACCGATAACATCGAAGTTATCCCTCACGAATCACAAAATGCCGACGAGATACCAAATACCTATGTGCCTGCACGCAACACGATCATGTTGTCGCTCGCGCTTGCGTACGCGGAAGTGAGTGGCGCGTTCGACATATTCTTCGGCGCTAATGTCCATGATTACTCAGGCTATCCTGATTGTAGACCTGTCTACGTAACCGCCTTTGAAACCATGGCTAATCTCGCCATCAAGAGCGCTGGTGAACAGTCGCGCATGCGCATCCATACCCCACTCGTCAATCTCACGAAAGCAGAGATCATCAAGAAGGGTAACGGGCTGGGCGTAGACTACAGCATCACGCATAGCTGTTACGATCCACGAGAGGATCGCGCTTGCGGAAAATGCTCTTCATGCTTCTATCGCAAAAAGGGCTTTCTCGACGCTGACATCACTGATCCAACACGGTACGCATAATAACATTATGCCACTTTGGCGCTCATGCGTTGATGTATCTTCTCATGGTAAGCAGCCTTGATCTCGTCGAGGATGTCTGAGATCTTTACCGCGGGATTAAAGTCAAGTTCCAGACGCGCACGACTGTCGTCTATGACGCATGAATATTTGAGATGTTCGATTTCGCCGAGGGGAAATGTTGATTGTCGCGATAAGAAACTCGTCGCGACAACGATGCGAAAGATGGTTTCTGGCAACGGAAACGTCTTGCGGTCGAGCGCTTTGATGATTCGAGAAAGTGGTGCCACGTCGGTGCCAGCCAAATTAAAAATGCCGCGTACGTTTGAATTCAAACTCTTCACAATCGCCGTTATCAAATCTGAAACGTGGAGCAATTGCAGCATGGGATCGAAGCCCAATATGGTCGGTATTGTGTCGAGCATCAAGTAACGCGACGGGCCATTACGCAGCTTCGACCCAACGATATGGCACGGTCGCAAAATGATCGTTTCAGTGCGAGGCTGCTTCCAAAAAAATGATTGCACCATCATGTCTAGGGATACGAGATCACGAAACTCGGGACTGCGATTTGCGCCATGCAGCGGCGTTTCTTCCGTGAGAATGCCGCTCGTGTTTGCTGATGGACCATAAAGATTTGCCGTCGACAAAAAGACGAATTTGCGAATCGGCAAACTTTCTGCAAGCCGCAACAGTTGCGTCGTTGATTCGAGATTCAAATAATACGCATTCGATTTGCGTCGGCGATGGGATTTAGGGCTGCGAATGACGCCGAGATGTATGATGCTCGTCGGCTTGATCTTGCGCACAATTTCGATCGCAGACTTGCGGCGCAAGTCCATCGCGTAGTGCTCGACGCCCTGCGGCACTGGATCGAGTGCTCGACGATCAACGCCAATGATCTGCACTCCGTCATCGACAAGCTTCTTCATGAGCATGCGTCCCAGTGACCCTGCGTTGCCGGTGATGAGGACACGTTCCACTTTGGGATTTCTTATGGCTTGTTTTTGCATGTCGGCACCGGGTCAAAACCGCCCTCGTGATAAGGATGGCATTTGAGCAAACGCCTGGCGGTTAAAAACATTCCTCGAAAAAAACCAAATCGCTTAAACGAGACGAGAGCATAATGCGAGCAACTTGGAAAAAATCTGCAACATGGCCCAAGGAGTGGGCTGATAAAAATTTGATAAAGGCGGATCAAAAATACCGACAGCCTCACGAGCGGGTTCATTCAACGATCTCCAGAAGCGTGCCACCCGACGATTTGGGATGAATAAAATTCACTTGCGTGTTATGCGCACCAGATTGCGCGCTCTCGTAGGTGAGGCGTGCGCCGCTATTCTTAACGTTCTCTTCCATGGCTTTGATATTTTCAGTCTTAAAGGCAACATGATGGAGCCCAGGTCCACGCTTTGCCAAAAAATTGGCAACCTCGGAATGTTCACCCATCGGTTCAATGAGCTCGATCTTGGTTTGCCCGACCGAGATGAAGGCTGTTTTTATGCCACGTCTTGGCATTTCTTCGATATGGCTTATCGTGAGACCAAGTGCATTTTCGTAGAAGGCGCGGACTTGGTCGATGTTCTCGACAACTATCGCAATATGATCGATATGTAAAATGGTTCCCATGGCCTACCCTGGAGTTTTAGCATGAGGTTCTTGCCAGCAATTTACATGGCATTTTTCGTGACACTTGTCGATTGCCTTACAGGCTGTGTTTCTACGGCAACGCTCAAGGAAGGCAAATTGGTCTATGACCAAGAGACAACACCAGAGGCCAAACCCAAAAAGGAATTTCACCAGTTGGTGGCAACCACCATTCCAATTGCCGACGATGGCGAGCTGAACGCCGATATATTTCGCCCCGTCAAGAAATCGCAACCGAAGACCCTGGTGATCATGGTGCCGGGCTCAGGTAACGTGTCGCGCAAAGGTGAGGTGAGTGGCGACGGCGTACATATTTATGACGAAAATTTGCTGATGTATTATTTGTGGGCATCGGCACTGGCTGAGCGCGGCCTCTTTGTCATGAGCTATGACAAGCGCACCTGTACCAAAAGCATCAATCCCGATTGCCGCACCAACGATCAAAAGGACATCGAGACCGAGGGCATAGTTGGTCTTGCGCGCGATCTCGATCATGTGCTTTCGTACGCTCACGAGAAGTTGGGCGCACGCCCAGGCGAGGTTCGCGTGGTGCTCATGAGCACCACGCAAGGCGCACAAACCATAGCCCTCTCTGATGCAGTAAAGCGCGTTAATGGCGTTGTGCTGTTGTCGCCGATAGTCACCGATCTTGAATCGATGTGGATCAAAGGTCTTGCGCACGCCGCAAAAAATGCGAGCCCCAATCAGAAAATGCGGTTGATGAATCAGCGCGAGAGCATGGTCTCATTTTTTAAATCGCTGAACGCGGGGCAGTTTCCCGAACAGTCAATCATTCGTGGCGCAAGCGTAAAATTCTGGCGCACGTGGATCGATGCGACGACGCACACGGTGGAAACACTCAGAAGGCAAAGCCACCCGACCCTGCTCATGTTTAGTAGCGAAGACAGTTTTAGTTCGAGCGACGTGTTAGCGGGAGTGAAAAAACAAGTCGGCAATTCGAATAAATTGTCTATAAAAATGGTTGAACAAGTCGATCGTAATTTTGCATCAAAAGATGGTGTCGCAAAGAATGCACTTGACCACGTCGTGAATTTCATACAGAAAATCCCGCTCGAAAACTAAGGCGAATTGCCCCAATCTGTCATGCCGGGCGCTCGGTAGTTATGGTCTTGTCGGTACCGCGTTTTGTGCCTATGTTTCCAATCTGAATAGCGTTGTTACGTGTTTTAGGAAAATCCAGGCGAAGTGATGTCAGCAAAAAAAATGGATTATTATGAAATTCTTGGTGTCTCGCGTGATGCAACTGAAAGCGAGCTGAAAAATGCTTATCGCAAGCTTGCGCATAAATATCACCCCGACAAAAACCCTGGCGACAAAGAAGCCGAAGAAAATTTCAAAAAGGCGGCCGAGGCTTATGCCGTCTTGAGCGACGCAGAAAAGCGCGCGCAATATGATCGATTTGGCCACGCCGGCATGGGCAATATCGGCGACGATTTCGCTCATGGCATCAACATTCAGGACATTTTCGGCGACATTTTCGGCGATCTTTTTGGCGGCGGTGGAGGCAGCGGCGGTCGACGACGAAGCCAAGCCGAACGAGGCTCCGATCTTCGCTATGACCTGTCGATTAAATTTGAAGAAGCAGCATTTGGGTGCGAAAAAGATCTAACCATCAAGCGCCTCGAGAATTGCTCGACGTGTAACGGCAGCGGCGCAAAACCCGGCACGCAAAAAGAGACCTGTAAATCGTGCAAAGGTACCGGAGAAATTCGCATGCAAAAAGGCTTTTTTGCGATCGCACAAACTTGCTCGACGTGTGGCGGGCAAGGTGCACGCATCAAGGATCCTTGCACGAGTTGTCGTGGTAGCGGTCGACAACCGGTGATGCACGACATCAAAGTGAAAGTTCCGGCTGGCATCGATGAAGGCATGAAGCTTCGCTATGTCGGTGAAGGTGAAGGCGGCGTTCTCGGCGGTCCGCGCGGTGATCTCTACGTAGTGGTCAATATTGAGCCACATCCGATCTTTGAACGCGACGACACGAATGTTTTGTGTGAAGTGCCCATTTCATTTGTTTCGGCTGCACTCGGCGCCAAGATAGATGTGCCCACTCTCGACGGCAAAGTGCAGATGACGATACCTGCAGGCACTCAATCAGGCTCGGTATTCCGCTTGCGAGAAAAGGGCATTGTGCGAATGCGCGGTGGCAACCATAACAAGCGCGGTGATCAGTTGGTTACTATCAAGATTGAAATTCCGCGGAAGCTCACTTCACGCCAGAAAGAATTGCTCAAGGAATTTGCTGATACCAGCGAAGCAGAGACGCACCCTGAGAACAAGGGTTTTTTTGACAAGGTTCGAGAACTGTTCGGATAATGGAACGTGGACATGGATTCAAAGAAGATCGAAGACGAAGATACCATCAACAACGACGACAAAGCTCCCCAATCAGGTGCTGTCGATACCGGACGCCGCGTTGACGTAAGCAATCTGCATACGCCGCGATCATCGCAAACGGTGCGAAGACGGCCAGGTGGCGCTCATGCGGCACCGAAAAAGCCTGCGGCATCGCATGATGATAATGCCGAGATATTGACGACGTCAAAGCCAAGAACGTTCGCTGACGTTGCGCGTGATGAGCAGCTCGATAAGATGCCGCTTAGGCCCGAAAAGGCGACGACACTCTACGTTGAACCATTAGAAATCGACGAGAGTGGTGATTTTGCTGCCTTGCTGGGCGAAACCGAAGATAATGCATCGCGCACGCCGCTCAAGATCGGTGACAAAGTCACCGGCAAAGTTGTGCACGTCGGGAAAGAATATATTTTCGTTGCGCTCAGCCCTAAGATTGAAGCGGCCATGGCAACCATCGAATTTACCGACGATGCGGGCAATGTGACGGTTCGCTTTGGACAAAAAGTGAGTGCCTACGTTGTCTCGACGACCGGCGGCGTGACCTTGTCGAATCAAATTGCTCACGCGGGCGTTGATACCGGCATGCTCGAAGAAGCTGCTGCCAAAAAAGTCCCCGTCGAGGGCAAGGTGCTTTCCGTCAACAAAGGTGGCTTCGACGTGCAAATCTCCGGCAAGCGCGCGTTTTGTCCGGTTGGTCAAATCGACATCAAGTTTGTTGAAGACACGTCGACCTTTGTTGGACGCACGTTGACCTTTATCATTGAGCGCATCGAAGAAGGTGGCCGCAATATTGTGGTTTCTCGACGAGCGTTGCTCGAGCGCGAGCGCAAAGAAAAAGCACGTGAGCTCATTAAAAGTCTTGAGGTCAATAAGCGCTACGAAGCGGTGATCACCCGCGTGGCGGATTTTGGTGCCTTTGCTGATATCGGTGGTCTTGAAGGCTTGATTCCACGATCAGAAATTTCCCATGGTCATATCGAGCGCGTTTCTGACGCCGTGTCGACGGGCGATCGTGTTGAAGTCGTAGTGCTCAGTTTTGAAATCGACGATGCAAATCCTACAAAATCGCGGGTGTCATTCTCACTGAAGAAGACCAAAGACGATCCGTACAGGCTGCATTGGAACAAGATAGCAGCTGGCGCAACCCTTGAAGGTCGCGTGGTGCGCCTCGAGAGTTTTGGTGCGTTTGTTGAGTTGTTTCCTGGTATCGATGGCTTGATTCATATTTCTGAGCTGTCGGAAAATCGCGTGCAACATCCGAAAGACATTCTCAGTATCGGTGATCCGGTTACCGTGCGGGTGGTGTCTGCCGACGATGAAAGCAAGCGTGTCGCTCTTTCATTGCGTGAACAAGTGGTGCGTA
>CAZRSD010000015.1:0-16014 GCA_964602645.1 uncultured Myxococcales bacterium | reverse complement strand
TTCAATCAGTGAAGAAGAATGCTCGCAATCGCTCGGCACGTGCCGCACTCGCGACCCAAGTAAAAAAGGCGCGCGTTGAAATTGCTGACAATAAGGCGAAAGTAAACGACGGTGAAGTGAAGAATGCCGTAAGCGCGCTCGCAACCGCGGCTCGCAAAGGCATTTTGCACAAGAAAGCAGCATCGCGTCGTATTTCGCGTCTCATGAAGGCTGCAGCTGCGCAAAAGTAATTTCCCACGTATAGCCTTGTGAAATAAGAACGGAAGATATTGTCCGCGTGGCGATGTTTGTGTTTTTCGCTTTTTAGGACACCGCTATTTGGGTTGTCATCGAGCTAGTTTTTTCCGGAGTACAGAAGGCGTGAAAGCCGCGCAGCTTCAGTCCATCAACGAATACAATATCTTCTTAAGCACACGCGTCGTTTTGTCATCGTGCATCGAATGCAGATGAATCGACGAGGTATCAACACCGAGTGCCGCCGCGACGTTCTTCTTCGCTGGGAAGCGCTTCGATACAGCGATTTTATCGCTCTTCGTCAGCACCAACATCACGTCGACACCGCGCGCTTTTGCTGCACGCACAATGCGTTGTTCGCGCTCATCGATATCGCGGCGTATATCGAGCAACAAGACAATCAGCGTTAACTGTGGGCGCTTTTCCAAATAGGAAAATATGAGCGCTTCGCAGTCAGCCGCTTCCTTCTTCGACATCAACGCAAAGCCAAAGCCGGGAAGATCGATGAGTGTTACTGCTTTCACCTCGCTGGCCACGCCAAACTTTAATCGATACGCGACCGCATGCCGCGTGCGCCCCGGCGTCTTCGACGTGCGTGCGATATCTTTCTCGCAAATAGCGTTAATAAGCGACGACTTGCCGGCATTGGAGCGCCCGATGAAGGCAAACTCAGGACCATGGTCCTGCATGAGGTTGAGCTTGGGCGCCGAATAAAGAAAATCACTACTGAGCGAACGTATTTTCACCGTGGCCTCAACTATTACCGTAGGTATGCAAACCATCGGCGAAGAGTCCGAGGTTAACCCCCAAAAAACCGATGATGATGACGAAAAGCCCAAAAACACCGATCACGGAGCTGAGCGGTCCCGATAGCCCCGGTGTGCGGCGCGTATGTAAATAGATGGCGTAATTGATCCAAATAGCGAGAGCACCAGTTTCTTTTGGATCCCATGCCCAATAGCGGCCCCACGCGTAATGCGCCCACAAGGCGCCAGTGATCAACACGACCGTCATCAAAAAGAAAGACAAAGAAATCGCGCGATATGATGCATTCTCGATGGTGGTTGCAACCGGCAACCGATCGGCGATGATCGACGGCCACCAGATATGAATGAGCAACAGCACTTCAATGAACACCGTCAACATGAAGAGACCGAAACTCCACGGATGCGATTTAAAGCCGATGAACCAAGGCCCCGTCGGACTCAAATGATGCGCCATCGCGGCATCGACGGTGATCGGCGTTTTTGATATATCGTGAAACAGCATGGCGGACAGCGTCATGAAGAGTACTGCGAAGCAAACTGTAAACAGTGTGCGCGAGAGCTTTTCTGTCGACGCAGATTTCGTAAAGAGCAAAAATGCACCGCTCGCCATATGAATCGCGACAGTCGCGAGCATGAGATAGCCGACACCTTGCATTGGCACCAAAAATGATGCGGCCTTTTCTTTGCTCATGTCGACGATGGGCACGACCGTCTCGCCAGCAAACCCGAGGAGCTTCACAAAATACGCTTGCTCGAGTAGCAAACGCGAGCCGCCACCGGCAGCGAGCACGAGAATCCCTAACCCCACGAGGCTAAAGCCGACGAGCCGTTCAAGCTTCACACGTTCTTGATCTTTCATAAGTGCAAAGAAGCACATGAACGCCGCGATAAATCCCGCCGCATACGCAATCGACGCCGAAATGACGTGTATCATGATCCACCAGCTCTTAAGGGCTGGCACGAGCGGTTTGATCGTCGCATCGGTGAGCGCCGCCATGCCAAGCGCCATGAGCGCAAGGATGATGCCAACCTGACGCACCCACGCAAGTTGCCATTTGACCTCGGCAAACAAGGTCACCATGACGATGCCCCAGCTCATGTAGACCATGATCTCGTAGAGATTGGACCACGGCGGATGTTGCGTAAACACCACAAACCACGACCAGCCCGACAACGCCTGACCAACCGCACGCTCGGCGGCAGTAACCTCCAAGAAGCCCGCTTCGATCCATCGCAGCACCATGCCACCCGTCTGGATCAAGAACGACAGGGCAATGATGAAAATACTTGCGCGCAATATCATGCGGCGCGCATTCACGACGT
Organism: uncultured Myxococcales bacterium; assembly: GCA_964602645.1. GTDB lineage: Bacteria > Myxococcota > UBA727 > UBA727 > JABDBI01. The sequence goes on along the minus strand of CAZRSD010000015.1, from coordinate 13,690 downwards.
GAGTGGCCAATAACGCCAGGCTCATGATATAGCCTGCGGTCGAAATATTATAAAGCGAAGTACTATGCATGATGGTGCTCGTCATAAGTCGATCGAATTGCTGAGACTTTTTTATGAAAAATTTCTTTCACGGTGTTCTGCATGCGAAAGCCGGATGCGGCAAGCATGACGTTCCATGCGCCATCGGCTTTTTCAATGCGCGCAAAATAGCGAATCGGCGTCGTGAAAAAGCATAGATAAAGGCCCGCTATCAACAACAAAAAGCCGGAGAAAATAACGCTTATGCCAGGCACCTTGCCCACGCTTAAGCCCGTTGCATAGCGCTGGTCGGCGTCGAGAAAATTCACCGCGAAGGTATCATCGCGAACCACGCTGTCGTAGTCTTTATGGCGCCGAAAGATATGAAAATAGGTCGACTCGTTGTTGCCGATCTTTTTGGCAACGCGCAATGCTTGACCGAGTCCGGCGAAGTCTTCGAAAATCTTTTCAACAACGAGGATGTCGTTGTTCGCAAGCGTGATGGGCTCGTTCAGCTTGACGCGATGGCGGGTCTTGGTATCGTCTTTGTAGGCGATTTCAATTTCAACCGTGCGCTCCGAAATAAGCGGCCGATAACTCGATTGGTAAAAAGTGAAGCCCGCATACGAGAGCGGCTCATTCACGCGCACCGTTTTGTGCACGACTTTGTTTTCGAAGTTTGAACCGATGAACAAGTCTGACTCAAATTCCATGGGGCTATTGTCAACAAACGTGCGCAAGCGAAAGTCATCACACCCGATGTAGAAACCTAAATCGTAATTGTAGCTAATACCCGATGCACCACGCGCCGTAATGAAGCGCGCGCGCTTGCCTTCTTCGATGAGGACATGACCATCAACGCCATTTTGTGTCGCGTAGATCGACGAGAACATCACGATCAAGAGCGCTATATGCACGACATAGACGCCAAAGCGGCCGAGGGCTGCCTGTTCCTTAAAATAGAAATCAGCCTTTTGTGGTAACGCTGCTTTCTCGGGTGCGTTCCCTAGGTAATCTGCGACGATGGTCTTGGCCTCGTCGTAGGATGTCACCGTGAGCGTCGTATTAAATGGCAGACCAAGCATGCGCCGCTGTGAAAGATAGGGGCGCGCGCGCCGATAATCAAAATAGATCCTCGGTAAACGTTCGATCGAACAGGCAATGAGGTTGAGCGCAAGCAAATAGATCGCACACGAAAACCACCACGAGTGAAACACATCGTAAAGTTCTAATAAGCTCATAAGGACTTTCGCAATGCCGTCCTTGGGTTGCGCCTCGAGAAACTGATCATAGGTAAGGGTCTGATCAAACGACATGCCAACGACCGCGCCGATTCCGATCAACGCCAACAACACAAAAGTCAGCTTGAGCGAGATAAAAAAGCGCCACACGCGATCAATGAAGGCTGATAATTTTCCTTGAGCCAACGACAAAAACTCCCACCGTGCTGGCCAAAAAAGATCTACGGCGTCTTCTCTGGCAGGTGTCTGCCATGAAAGGGCTTCTTTGCCACTGACCAATGGTCAATTTTCTTCATGGCTTGGTGGGGTGACCATAGGTTTGCTGCCTGAGAATGGCAATGCAGGCAACTTTCTTCGTCGGGTTTTTGCATGAACAACAATTTGCTCAAAACCGGGTCTTTTTTCACGTGCAAGCTCGCATAGTGTTGGCCGGGACCATGACACGCTTCGCATTGCACGCCTTTAAAAAATGGCTCGTTTACGGCGAGAACGCCGGTCGCATGACAACTGAGACACGCTAAATTATTTTTGTCACCTTCAGGCAACACGTCATGTGCGCGCGCATGCGGCGACGACAACCATGATTGGTATTCCTCTTGGTGGCACGAGCCACAGTATTCAGCGCCGGTATACGCCGACTTTTGAATTGGCCCTTGCACGAGCGATGCGACACCAAACATGCACACGGCGGTAGCCGCTAAAAACAAGAGCATGCGCTTTACAATTTGCGCGTTGCCGTTAAACTGTGACGTCTTGGCTTCCATCGTCATCGTTACCCTCAAACGCCCTAACACGAAGGATCATTGCATGATGGTTATTGGCCTCACCGGCGGTATCGCGAGCGGAAAGAGCACGGTAGCAGCCATGCTCAGGAAAGCCAATATCCCCGTCGTCGATGGCGACGAATTGGCGCATCGCCTAACATTACCAAACAGCCCAGTCATGCCTAGAATCATTCGTCTCTTCGGCAAAACTATCATAACTGAAGATGGTTCACTCGATCGCAAGAAAGTGGCGGCCATCGTCTTTGCCGATGCAGGCAAACGCAAAGAGCTCGAGGCGATTTTGCACCCGGAAATAAGCCGGCTCAGCAAGGGATGCTTGAAACTCTACGAAGATGATGGCCATGCTGTTGCCGTCTACATGGCGCCATTAATTTTTGAAGCTGGCATCGACAAAGAACTTTTCAAAACCATCGTCGTCATTGCGCCTCGCGAACTCATGCAGCAACGCGCCATGGCACGTGACGGTAGTAGCGCCGAACAAATAGCAAGGCGCATGAGCGTACAACTCGATGATGCGACCAAAATCGCCAAAGCCGATGCGGTAATTGAAAACCGCGGGTCGCTTGAAGATCTATATGACAACCTAAGTAGAGCTTGGAAAAAGGTAACCGGATTAGAATTGCCAAAGTAGTCTGCGATACGTTAGCCAATAGAACAGACACGATGATGCTCACGTAAAAGAAAATGGATTCCTTCGCCATCTGCATCGAGCGCCATGCAAAGAAATCGAGGCGATACCCGTAGGCAAACACGCTTGTTCCATTAGGATGACGCTAATATTTGATCAAAGTTACTTTTTTTGAACACTTTTAGTTAAACTACGAGTGCATAGTGAAAATCTGCGAACCGGTTTCTTTTAAGACGCTTTGGATATCAACCTTGGCGTACCCAGAAAGAACCTGCGTTCCGGGAGATTTGAGTGATACGTTACCTACCGCATGAAGAACTACGCTGGCGCTTTACCGACTTCACCAATGCTCGTGTGATACTCGAGCAACGACGCACAAAAACTTCTGGTCGCTTCGGCGCTGTTGCGCAATCACGTGCGTTGTCGGCACTTGAACTCGGGCTTGGCATCAAGCAGCGTGGCTATAACATCTTCGTGGTTGGCGCTTCAGGAACGGGGCGAACGTCAACGGTTGAGAAGATTCTCGCCGACAAAGCGGTGAAGGAGCCAACGCCGAGCGACATCGTCTTGCTCTACAATTTCGACGACCGCGATCGCCCGCATACCGTTTTGCTCCCGCCGTCATTCGGTCCCAAATTAAAGAAGAGCTACGAGTTGCTGATGGAGCGCGTGCTCAACAACCTCGAGAAAGCATTCGAAGCCGACAGCTACATGCTGTCGAAGCAAGTCATCCAAGATGAATGCCACGAGAAGACTGATACCGCGCTTAAAGAAATCGAAGCGGAAGCTCGAGAAAATGCGTTTGTCTTGTCGCACACGGGCGTGTCCATCACACTCACGCCGGCCAACGCGAGCGGTGAAGCGCTAACAGAAGAAGAATTCGATAAACTCACGGATAAAGAAAAACTGCGCCTCGAGCAAAAAGCTGAAAAACTCGAAGGCAAACTCGAAGACTCGATGCGCAAAGTGCGCACCGCTGAGAAAGAAAGCGAAGATGCCCTTGAGCTTTTGGAACGCGAAACCGCCAAGCAAGCGATCGCCAATATCTTCGAAAGCTTTCGCCAGACATGGAAGTCACAAAAGCGCGTCGTGGCTCACATTATAAGCATCGAGGAAGATATCCTCGCCCGCATTCGCCGCTTTATTCACGACGAAAAAAATTCGGCGCAAGAAAATGCTGACAGCAACTCGCAACAAACCTTAAAGCGTCGCGGTGCTGAAGAAGATGACGACTACGAATTCGATGAACCGTTGTTCATGCGCTATCGCGTGAATGTGCTCGTCACCCACGCGAAAGATGCGGGTGCTCCGGTGGTGTTTGAAACGCACCCCACGTCGTCAAATATCATTGGCCGCATCGAGCAACGCATGCGTGCTGGCGAAACCATCACCGACTTTACGCGCATCCGCGCTGGTGCCTTGTACAAGGCCAACGGTGGTTTCCTTGTGCTCGAAGCGCAAGAGCTGCTCCGCGATGCCGGGGCATGGGAAGGCTTAAAGCGCGCCATCAAAAATCGCGAAATTGAACTCGACGATCCGGGTGAGCCGGGCCGCATGGTTGCGCTTGCATCGCTACGCCCCGAACCCGTGCCGCTCAATTTGAAAGTCATCTTGATCGGAGCACCTGACATTTACTACGCGCTTGCACGCAACGACCCTGATTTTCAGTCGCTCTTTAAGGTCAAGGCCGACTTTGATTTGGAAGTTGAGCGCTCCGATGAGAATCTCGAAAAATATGTGCGGTTTTTGACGTCGCTATCGGCCGATGAAGGGCTGCTCAAATTAAGCCCCGAAGGTCTCGGCAATGTTCTCGAACACGCGGTACGCTTGACCGGCAACAAGGGAAAGATCACTTGTCGCCTCGGTGAAATCGCCGATTTGCTACGCGAAGCAAATTACTGGGCGCAGAAAACTAAGTCGAAAAAGATCGAACCCAACCATGTGATCGCAGCACTAGCGGCAAAGGCCGAGCGCGAAGGTTTCGTTGAAACCCAAATTCTCGATGAAATCGCGCAAGGCAAAGTCACCATTCAAACCAAGGGCAAGGTCGTGGGGCAAGCGAATGCCCTCACCGTCGTCGAAATCGGCAATTACGAATTTGGTATTCCACTTCGTGTCACCTGCCAAATCGGCTGTGGCAAAGGCGAAATCATCGACATCGAGCGTGAAGCGGAACAAAGCGGGCCGTTTCACTCGAAGGGCCGCTTGATCATTCGCGGGCTGTTATCGAATCTCTTCGGCAAATCGATGCCGTTTGCGTTTCACGCGACCCTGTGCATGGAGCAAACCTATAGCGAAATCGACGGTGACTCGGCATCTATGGCGGAAGCCTGCACACTGTTGTCGGCACTTGCCGACGTGCCCATCGACCAAAGTTTTGCGATGACCGGTGCTATCGATCAGATGGGCAATATTCAAGCGGTGGGCGGCATCAATCAAAAGATCGAAGGCTTCTTTCGCGTATGCAAGAATCGCCTCAAGGATGGTTCGCATGGCGTCATCATTCCGTCGCGCAATTTGAATGACATGATGGTCAACGAAGAAGTGCTCGATGCGACCAAGCGCGGACAGTTTCGCATCATCGCCGTCGATAATGTGGCCGATGCGATGGAAGTATTAACCGGCATGGGTTGGAATCTCAATCAACGTGGTCTTGAAGCGCGCTGTCTTGCGACACTCAAGCATTTCAATCGCCTGCGCAAAATGCAAGCGCCCGAAGATTTGCGTCCAACAGCAAGCAGAAAGAAGAGTGGCATCATGCTCCACGAAACACGGGCGGCCGCTTTTCCTGAAAAGCCTTAAGGCCTTCTTTGCGATCGTCGCTATCGAGAATCTCGTGGTAGGATGCAAGTTCCACCACGAGACCATCGCCAAGCGATTTTTCTTGTGTTGCCAGAATCGCTTGTTTGGCCGCGCGAATAGCGAGCGGCGCGTTGTTAACAATGGTCTGCGCAAGAATAACTGCCTGCATACGCGCATCAATGGCATCGTTGGCGACGCTATTCACGAGTCCTAATGCCAACGCTTCAGGTGCGCTTAAGCGTTTCGCCGAGAAAATCAACTCCATCGCCTGTGAGATGCCGATGAGGCGCGGCAACCGCTGGGTGCCGCCGGCGCCCGGAATTATGCCGAGGCTGCATTCGGTCAGGCCCATCTGTGCGGTGCGCGTCATCACGCGCATGTCACAGGCAAGCGCAAGCTCCAAACCGCCGCCAAACGCGTCGCCATTGATGGCGGCGATGGTCGGCATGGGCAATTCGGCAACCAATTGAAAGGTTCGTTGAATCGTGGTGACGAAATCAAGCGTCTCGATCTCCGACATGCCTTGACGTTCTTTGAGATCGGCGCCGGCAGAAAAAGCTTTCTCGCCCTCGCCGGTAAAAATCACGACGCGGACGGTGTGGGCTTCACGAAGGCGTTCGCAGAGCTCGGCTATGCCCGCGATCACGTGCGACGACAATGCATTGCGCACCTCTGGTCGGTTAAGGGTAACAAGCTGTACGTAGTCTCGTTGCTCGATGCGAATCAAATCAGTCATGGCATGCCTCGTTAACGCTCATGGACGATCTAGCGCATTTTCTCCACAATGCACAAGCCTAAATCACGCGAGCGATTACGGGTCGACCATTATCATTGCGCATAATGGCGACGGGTTCGTCACCGCACACCGCAATTGCGATCTCGCTGGTCATGCTCATGCCGTGGCAAGGATGGCGTCCAAAGCTGAACTCTTTTTGTTCCTGTTGGGTAATGCTGATAAGCGCAAGATTGGAAAGCGCTGCGCGCCCGGTTACGAGCCTCGACGAGAAATTCTCTGCCGATAATTCGTCGAGGCTCATCGCATCGTCTATCGTAAAGCTTCCAGAGCGCACGCGCGTGATCAGCGACGCATGCGCGCCCACGCCGAGCGCATCACCGAGGTCACGCGCGAGAGAGCGGATATACGTGCCCTTCGAACAGTGAACGCGCAACGATACATCGGGGAGACCTATCTTCACATCGGTTATGCTAAAAATTTGAACGGGGCGCGATGCTATCTCAAATTCCTGTTCGGCACGCGCCATAGCGTAAGCGCGTTGGCCATCGATCTTGATCGCCGAATAACGTGGCGGCGTTTGCATAATGGTGCCGTAAAACCGTGAAAGCGCCATGCGAACCTGCGCTTCGTCGACCTGCTCGGTCGAATGCTCCGCGATAATTTCCCCTTCGGCATCGTCCGTCGTGGTTTTGATACCGAGCCTAAAGATTGCGTCGTACACCTTGTCTTGCTCAGTCAAATAACCGGCAAGCTTGGTGTAGCGCCCGAGGCAAACCACCATCACGCCAGATGCGAGTGGGTCGAGGGTACCCGCATGACCCACGCTCTTTATGCCCGCGAGCTTACGGACTTTGCGCACCACGTCAAACGACGAGGGGCCGATGGGCTTGTTTATTAATACGATTCCTTCTGGCGTCTGCTTGATCATTATCTTTTCCACTATTCGCGACGAAAAATTAGACTATGAAACACCTCTCGTCTACGGGCGATTAACTCCCCCTCCTACAAACCATCGTGGCAACCGCAGCCCCACCGATCGCAGCCGAACTCGAAGGTTTCGAATCGATCTCGTGGATATTCTCCGTGTACATGCTGGCATCGACGGTGATGACACTGCTCCTTGCGCTCTTCATGCCAGTGATTCGTTTGCGCAAAACCAATGGGCCCGTCACCACCGAATAAGAAAAGTTGCGCACTCCCCTTCTTTCGCACACGCTTTGGGTTACTTTTGTGCGTATCATTTCGCCGTCGGAGGAGCATGCGCATGACACGCATCGAACACAAATTCTCTACCTGCCCTCATGATTGCCCGTCTACCTGCGCACTCGACGTCGAAGTTATCGATGGTAAACGCATCGGTCGCGTACGCGGCGCGGAAGATAATTCGTATACGGCGGGCGTGATCTGCGCCAAGGTCGGGCGCTACGCCGAGCGTATTCATCACGATGAACGCTTACTCTATCCGCTCAAACGCAGCGGCCCCAAGGGCTCGGGTCAGTTTACGCGCATCGGTTGGGACGAGGCTATTGCCCTCACTGCACGCGCGTTTTTAGATGCTGAACAAAAGCATGGTTCGGAATCGGTGTGGCCTTATTATTACGCCGGCACCATGGGAGTTGTGATGCGCGACGGCATCAATCGCTTGCGCAACGTCAAAAAATACTCCGGACAATTTAGCACGATTTGCACGACCATCGCGTGGACTGGCTTCATCGCCGGCACCGGCAAACTTGCGGGGGCTGATCCTCGTGAAATGGCGCTCTCCGACTGCGTGGTGATTTGGGGCACCAATGCGGTGCACACGCAAGTGCACGTGATGACGCACGCCATGCGCGCGCGTAAAGAGCGCGGTGCAAAAATTGTCGTCATCGACATCTACAACAACGCCACCATGGAACAAGCTGACATGGCGTTGTTACTCAAACCCGGTACTGACGGTGCATTGGCCTGCGCCGTCATGCATGTGTTGTTTCGCGACGGTTACGCCGATTGGGATTATTTACGGCACTACACCGACTGCCCCAAGGACTTAGAAGCGCACGTCGCTACGCGCGATCCCGCGTGGGCGGCGAGCATTACCGATTTGAGTGTTGCCGAGATTGAAGCATTCGCCAAGCTCGTTGGCACCACGAAACGAACATTTTTTCGCTTGGGTTATGGTTTTGGTCGCCAACGCAATGGCGCCGTCAACATGCATGCGGCATTGTCGATACCGGCGGTAACCGGCGCATGGCTTTATCAAGGCGGCGGCGCATTTCACAGCAATAGCGGCATTTATCGTTGGCAAAAGCAGGGGATTGAGGGCAGCGACTTCGTCGACAAAGCCGTGCGCAAACTCGATCAATCGCAAATCGGCCGCGTTCTCACCGGTGATCGCGATGCGCTCAAAAATGGGCCTTTGGTTGCCGCGATGCTCATTCAAAATACCAATCCTGTCGCCGTAGCACCCGAGCAGGATTTGGTGAAGCAAGGGTTTTTGCGCGACGATCTCTTTGTTTGCGTGCATGAACAATTCATGACCGACACCGCGCTCATGGCCGACGTCGTGTTGCCGGCCACGATGTTCATGGAACATGACGACCTCTACCAAGGCGGTGGTCATCAACACATCATGCTTGGACCAGAACTGATAAAACCGCCCGGTGAATGCAAGTCTAATCACGAGGTGATTTGTCTTTTGGCGAAAGCCGTCGGTGCAGAAGAATCGGCATTTAGCCTTACACCACATGAGCTCATCGAGCACACGCTCAAAGACTCGGGCCGCGCACCGCTCGACGAGCTTCGCGCACAAAAATGGATCGATGTGCAACCACCATTTCGTGAAGCACATTTCCTCGACGGGTTTGGGCATGCCGATAAGAAATTTCATTTTCGTGCAGCATGGGACACTGTTCCTAATACCAACGATGGGCTCAAGGGTCCGTGGAAAACCATGCCGACGCTTCCCGATCATTGGCGTGCGATTGAAGATGCAACGACAGATTTTCCGTTTCGTTTAGCGACAAGTCCCGCGCGCAATTTTTTGAACTCGAGCTTCAATCAAACCAAAACTTCGGTCGCCAAAGAGAAATATCCGACGCTGCTCATGCATCCGCTCGATGCGGCAGGTCTTAATGTCGACGATGGCGCGTGGGTTCGCCTTCGCAATCAGCGCGGTGAAGTGCGGATTCGCGCCAAACTCTATGAGGGCGTGCGCCGTGGCGTCGTGATCGCCGAGTCGATCTGGCCAAATCAAGCATTCCCTGACGGGCGCGGTATCAATACGCTCACGGGCGCCGATGCAGTAGCACCGTATGGCGGTGCCGCATTTCATGATAATCACGTCGCTATTGTGGCTGTGTGAACATTAACGGAACCCTACGTTGATAGTTGTTCTGCAAATGCCGACGTAGGATCCCAGATATATACGCCATTAGGGTTGTTCTCGCCACCACGCAAAAAGCCCCGCGATGTGCACATACGTGCAACACAGCAAGGGCTCTTCTTCGCTATCGTCAATAATTAAACGATTTCGACCTTAGCGCCTTCAGCTTCGAGCTTAGCCTTCATCGACTCAGCATCAGCCTTTGACACTTTTTCTTTTACTACTTTAGGTGCGCCATCAACAATGTCTTTGGCTTCCTTAAGACCAAGGCCAGTTGCTTCACGAACAACTTTGATCACTTGGATCTTCTTTGCACCAGCGTCGACCAATTTCACGTCGAATTCGGTTTTTTCTTCAGCAGCAGCTGCAGCACCGCCGCCTGCGGCAGGAGCCATCATCATCATGCCGCCGCCGGACGCTGCTTTGACGCCCCACTTTTCTTCAAGTTGTTTTACCAAGTCAGCAGCTTCCAAGATGGTAAGCTTCGACAACTCTTCACCTAGTTTTTGTAAATCAGCCATTTTTTCCTCCATAAACCGATTCGCTAAAAATCCTAAAACCTATTACTCTTTGTCTTTATCGATCTTTGCTTGCAAAACACCAACAATGTGACTTGCCGTAGCATTGATTTGAGCAAGCAATTTCGCCGCAGGCGCATTGAACAAGCCCAACATCTGCGCGCGCAATTCATCGAGGCTTGGCAACGCCGACAACGCTTTCACGCCATTCACGTCGATACGTGCATTGGCGTTAAAGCCCGCTTTCAGTTGCAGCTTTTCGATTTCTTTCTCAAATTTGACGAGGATCTTTGCAGGGGCAACTACATCATCGTTGCTCCAGGCAACTGCAGTCGAGCCAACAAAATCGTCGAACATAACGTTTGCCGACGTATCAGCCAAAGCTTTACGTGCAAGCTTGTTCTTCACGACTTTGAAGCCAATGTTGGCTTCATGCAGTCCTCGACGAAGATTACTAATTTCAGTCGCATTGAGGCCTTCGATATTGGTCAATACCAAGCACTCAGCGTTAGCAAAGAGATCCTTAACAAAGGATATATGCTGTTCTTTAGTCGCCTTTTCCATAGTTCACTTCCTTAAAAACTTCTTCCAATGAAGTACAAGCGAACGCGTCGAAAGACCGACCAAGCAAAACCGAAATTAAAGGGGATAACACGAAGTAATCATCCTCTATCTCGGCTGGCTGTTCACACGCTGTGCAAACATTTAGGAGCTCCCGCTCACCCGCTTTCACCGATTAGAATGTTTTATGTACACTGCTTGTCTTGCATACCTAAAGCGCTTTGACAAGGCTTATGCGCAATTATTTGACTGCAACACATCGCTTTCAGAACCCATCACCGCTTTTAGCCCCCTGAAATTGCTCGCTCTTGGCGGCATAAGCGGCTCAATTCAAAAAACTGCTGGGGCTCAATAACTAACCACGTGTTGTAGCGCGTCGTCGATCACATCCCAAACAAAGTGAAGCTCGTCATCAGTAATGCAGTATGGTGGCATCACGTATACCACGTTGCCGATCGGTCGCAAATAAACACCGCGCTCAAGCGAAAAGTTCATCATGCGTGCTGCGAAGCCTGACAAATAGCTGTCGTCGCTATTAACGTCTAGTGCCGCGATTGTTCCCTGCTGACGCTTGTTATTGATGCGTGGATGATCACAATTTCCAAGGCGCTCGCGATGAATAGCAGCGATACGCGCTATGCGTTTTGGCACGTGCTCATCAAACAGTTGCAGATTAGCAACGGCCGCCGCACAACTCAGCGGATTCGCGGTAAACGTGTGGCCATGAAAAAACATCTTTGCCGATTCGTTGTCGAGAAACGCATCATAAATTTTTTGCTGACATATCGTGAGCGCCAAGGGCAAAAATCCACCGGTGAGTCCCTTCGACAAACACAAGATATCCGGCTCAACGCCGAGCTGTTCGAAGGCGAATTTAGTGCCCGTGCGATAAAAGCCTGTCATCACCTCATCAAAGATAACGATGATGTTCTTTCGCCGTGCATGCGCAACGATATCGAGCAACACTTTGTGATCCCACATGATCATGCCACCCGCGCCTTGCACGAGCGGCTCAATGATGATCGCGGCAACATCGTCGGTGAGGCTCGTCAAAGCGTCTTCAAAGCGCACCACATCGAAGAGCATTTTTTGATACGGCTCGGTAAAGATCCCGCGCGCAGAAACGCTCATGCAACCTGCCGTATCACCATGATACGCGCCGAGAAATGAGACGATCTTGTAGCGATGGGGTTCTCTCGCCAGCTGCCAAAATTGCAGCGCCATCTTGAGCGCAACTTCAACACTCGTTGATCCATTGTCGGAAAAGAACGCGGCACGCAGAGAGTCTGGCAGCATTTCGGCGAGTTTTTCAAGCAGGTTTTGTGCCGGCGCATGGGTGAAGTTGGCGAACACCATTTGATCGATTTCACGCGCGGTCTTGGTGACGGCATCAACAACATGCGGATGACAATGACCATGCGTTATCACCCACCATGACGAAATGGCGTCGATATAGTCGCGGCCATTTGGTGCGAAGAGTTTTGTACCGTGCGCTCGGTGTATTGCAATCGGTGGCAACGCCGTTTTCATATGCGTAAACGGGCGCCAGCTAACGAGAGATTTTGTCATTACCCAATACCTCTCTGAGCAGTTCGGTAGCAAATTCGCCAAAGAGAACCTCTTCACGACGACAAAGTTCGCGTTTGATTTTTGCGAACGACGCAAGCTCAGTCGAGAGCTTCACCTCCATCTCTGCTAAATGCCGTGTCTCTTGCGCAAGAATGCTCGCCACGCGAAATCTTTTGGTGGCGCTTAGAATTTCTTCATAGGCGGTGTAGACCAAAAGCGCACGTGTCTCAACGACAAACGATGTCAGCACATAGGCGGCACGTGCATCGCGCGCGTAGTGTACACACAAAGAGTCGATTGCTTGCAGGTAGTTTTTTGCCGCTGGTTTGGCGAGCATCGATGTTCCGTCATACGTTGAATTCGGTTGGCCAAATATCTTACGCATGGTTTTTTTGAGAAAGTGCGCATGATGCAATTCTTCAACCATGTGTTCAAGCACTTGCTCGTCGACATCGTCTTCATGCTGGCTCTTCATGATCTTGCGCGCACCAACATATTCAAGATAGCTCAAGGTATTGAGCCACCGACAATGCAACGCATCATCTCGTAGTACCTGCGCTAAAAACGGCGTTATCATACGTCCTCCCAATTGAGATATTTGATTTCATCCATTGCAAAGGTTTTAATGAAACCGCGCTCACTGATGTCGTCGCGATTGCGCGGATGTGGTGGGCCAAAGAGAATCACCGACGATAATTCAATGCCATGCTGCCTGAGTATCGCGATGGTTTGCAGCGTATGCGTGATGGTACCCAAACCAGAACGGGCAACGACGATGGTTTTGAGCTGAAGATGCATCATGACGTCGAGCATGGTGTGGCGATCGTTGATAGGGCTCAAAATTCCGCCCGCTCCTTCGACGAGCAGGTGCCCTTCAGCCTGCTTCTTGTCGATATTGAACCTATCAAGCGTAATCACAACACCGTCGTCAACCGCGGCTTGATTCGGCGAGAGCGGCTTAGTTAGACGATACACTTCGTCGTAGACGCACTCTGGCCCAAGCACCGTGCGCATGAAATCCGAATCAGTGGGTGAGCCTGACTGAACGGGCTTAAAGTAATTGGCGCGCAGTCTGAGCGCGAGCAGAGAGCTCACTATGGTTTTGCCAACGTCAGTACCGGTTCCGGTGATAAAACGCGCGTGATTCATACAAATGCCTCAAGCGAGCTTTCTAGATGCGCAATCTCGGCTGCGGTATTGCCGCTATGAAATGTAATACGCAGTTGCGCGTGCTGCTTTCTGACACTCGGATAGCGAAACACCGCGACGTCGAGGCCGCGTTCAGCAAGGTGATTTTTAAAGTGAAGCGCACGCTCATCATCGCCGATCGATAGCGCAACGATGGGTACCTTGGTTCGCAAAATTCCGCGCAGCGTTGCTAATGTCGTCATGAGCTTTTGTCGGTGAGCGGGATCGCTCTCTACGATTTCAAGAACGGTGTTCACGTGAACAATCAGGTATGGAGGCG